>JAHYJL010000211.1 GCA_019429045.1 Bacteroidales bacterium | reverse complement strand
TATTTATAAAAAATAGTATCATTAGCCTAAGAATATGGAGTATTCCCCATTAAAACTATCAGAACGCATAGAAATCATTGACGTTCTGCGCGGCATCGCCATTTTTGGCATCCTCATGGTCAATTTGCCCTATATGTATGAGCCCATGACCCGCATATTGCTCGGTGCCAGGCCTGATGCTTCCGTAGATCACCTGGCGGCCGAATCTTTCATCAAATTTTTCTTCGAAGGAAAGTTTTATGTGCTCTTTTCCATGTTATTCGGGTTCGGGTTCTGGATTTTTATGAGCAAGTCCGTTGAGAGCGGCCCGGGTATCCTGCCTGTTTTCAGCCGGAGGCTTTTCTTTTTGCTGTTGTTCGGGGTGGCGCATGTCGTGCTGCTATGGGCAGGCGATATCCTGGTCTTCTATGCCCTGTTCGGCTTTCTGCTGATCCTGTTCAGAAAGTCTTCCGACCGAAAGGTGTTCAAATGGGCTGTCTGGCTGACCTTAATTCCAACTATCCTGTCGCTGTTGATGATGGTGATGGTTGCACTCTTCTCAATGGTCCCCGAGGCCAAAACCGGCATGGACACGGGCATGCAGGAACGGAACGTTATTTTACAGCAACTGGTTGAAAAAGCAACGGTAATCTATTCCACCGGCACCTTTTCGGAAATGGTTTCGATAAGACTGAAAGAATACCAGTTTCTTTTAGGTGGCATCCTGTTCTTCTACCCGGTGGTGCTGGGGATGTTTCTGCTGGGCATGCTGGCGGCTCGCAAGGGGCTCATCTCGAATTATCCGGAGCACCTTCCCTTTTTCCGAAGGATATTCTGGTGGGGGCTCGGCATCGGAGTCGTCACGAATGGGTTGTATGTCATAGCCTATCAACTGGCGGACATGCAATCGGCTTCCCCGTGGTCATTGCTGGTGACGGCCATGCACACTTTCGGCGGGCTTTCGTTCGGACTGTGTTACGTTTCCATTATTGTCTTCCTGTTTGCCGGTGGCAGATCGGAAATGCTGAAGAAGTTTTTCGCTCCTGTCGGGCGGATGGCGCTGACGAATTACCTGCTGCAAACGGTGATTTGCACAACCATTTTCTATTCCTACGGTTTTGGGTTATACGGGAAGATAGCGGCCTGGCAGGGCATTCTTTTAACCATAGTCATTTTCACGGCACAGGTATTCTTCAGCCGCTGGTGGCTGGGCCGTTTCCGTTTCGGTCCTTTTGAATGGCTCTGGCGCAGCCTGACGTATTGGAAAGTGCAGCCTTTCGCAAAAAATTAACCGGAACTAAAATAATTCCGCTAAACGACTTTTAAATGAAAACAACCCTGATCACAGCCTGTCTCACCGGGATGATAATATACACTTGCGGGCAATCTTTCAATACCTTTCCTGTGACGACCCAGAAACCCCCGCTGCATGGCAGGCACTGGATGGCGATCACCGGCAAGCCGCTGGCGGTTACGGCCGGCGCCATGATTTTCATGCAGGGGGGGAATGCCGTGGATGCATCGTGCGCGATGCTGGCAGCGACCTGCACGATGTGGGATGTGCTGAGCTGGGGTGGGGAGACGCAGGCACTGATCTTCGATCCCCATACGCAGCAGGTCATCGCCATCAATGCCCTGGGAGTGGCGCCCACCGGCGCTACGCCTGCATTTTTCAGGGAACAGGGGATGAAATACCCGCCTCCGTACGGCGCTCTTGCAGCCGTGACGCCCGGCACGCCCGGCGGGCTCATGGCCATGCTGGCCGAATATGGCACCATGAGCCTGAAAGAAGTGCTGGCGCCTGCCATGCAAATGGCCGAAGGCTATCCCATCGAGGCCCAAACGGCCAATGCCATCGAACGCGAAAAGGGGCGCATCAAAGAATGGTACTATTCGAGGAAAGTCTTTCTTACCCATCCGGGTGAAGATCGGGAAGCCCCTTACCCGGGAGAGATCTTTTCGCAGCCTGACCTTCTATCGACATTACAAAAACTAGTGGATGCCGAACAGCAGGCCCTGGAAAGCGGCAAATCGGGAAAAGAGGCGATCTACGCGGCGTATGACCGTTTTTATACCGGTGACATCGCCGTGGAATTCACCCGCGGTTGCCGGGAACAGGGCGGGCTGATCACCATGGAGGACATGGCCGGCTGGAAAGTGCAGATTGAAGAACCGCTGATGACCCATTACAGGGGGATAGACGTGTACAAGCTGCAGCAATGGTCACAGGGCCCGGTGATGCTGCAGGCGCTGAATATCCTGGAGAATTTCGACCTGAAAAGTATGGGATACAATTCGACTCGGTTTATCCATACATTGTACCAGGCGATGAACCTGGCTTTTGCCGACCGTGACTTCTATTACGGCGATCCGGCTTTCCCGCCGGAAGAACCTATAAGGGGACTACTTTCCAAAAAATACGCTTTGGAGCGCAGCAAACTCATCAATCCTGACCATAATGATCCGGATATTTGGCCCGGTGATCCCTATCTATTTGAAGGGAAAACTAATCCGTACACCCATTTACTGGAATCCTGGGGCGATGAAGAGAGCCATAATACCGGTTCTGCTGATGATGAAAATTTTACCGATTTTTCAACCGGTACAACGTCAATCGTGGCTGCCGACAAGGAGGGTTGGGTGGTATCGGTGACGCCCAGCGGAGGGTGGATCCCCGCGTGCATCGCAGGCAATACCGGCATTGGCATGAGCCAGCGGATGCAGAGTTTTGTGCTGGATGAGAAAGAGAACCCGTTTAACGTCGTAGCGCCCGGAAAGCGTCCGCGCGTAACCCTCACCCCCGGCCTGGCGTTAAAGGATGGCGAGCCGTTCCTGGCCTTTGCCAAGCAGGGTGGCGATGAGCAGGACCAGTTGCTTCTCCAGTTTTTCCTGAACATGGTTGAATTTGACATGACGGTGCAGGAGGCCTGCGAAGCCCCGGGATTTATCAGCCACCAGATGTACTCCAGCTTCGGCGACCATGCAAAACAAGCCGGATCGCTGGTACTGAATGAACAAATGCCTGGCTGGATACGGAAAGAACTCCGCCGGATGGGATACCGGCTCTCTTTCCGGGAGCGGACCAGCGGCCCGGTGAACGCGATATACTTCGACTGGAAGAATGGCAGCTTCTGGGGCGGTTCCAGCCACCACGGCGAAGACTACGGCCTGGGATGGTAAAAGCACCAATCCCCCCATGCCTCCATGCCCCCATGCCTCCATGCCTCATACCATCTCCCGCTGCGCCTCCCTTAGCACGCTGATATCCAGCCTGTGGGCTATGCCGTTCTTTTCGCAATAATCAATCAGCGCGAAGGTATTCAGGTTGCCCACCATGTGGTCGTCGGCCATCGGGCAGCCTCCGAAGCCGCCGGTGACGGTGTCAAAGCGCCTCACTCCCGCTTTCCAGGCAGCATCGATCCGCTCGTATTCGCCCCCCGGCCGCGAGTGCAGGTGGAAACCGAACTCGGCATCCGGGAACGCTTTGATGACGCGGGTATAAACTTCAGTAATGGCATCCGGCGTTACCTCCCCCAGGATATCTGACAGCGGAATGATCCGGTGCCCTAATTCGTAAAGATAACCGGTGTATTCCTCCACGATCCCCGGGTTCCACCTGTCGCCGTACGGGTTGCCGAACGACATCGAAAGGTACACGATGAGCCTTTTGTGATGCAATTCACAAATTTCCATCAGCTCCTGGATGATCCCTTTGGCACGGTCCACGCTGGCGTTCAGGTTGCGTTTCAGGAAAGTGGGGGAGACGGAGAAGGGAAAGAGGAGGTCGTTGATAATTAACTGTTCCGTGTTCCGTGTTCCGTGTTCCGTGTTCCGTGTTCCGGGTTCCGTGTTCCGGGTTCCGGGTTTGCAATTTTCAGTTCCTTGTTTAATTGCGCGCTGGGCGCCGCGTTTGTTCACCACCAGCACCATGACCCGCGACCGGCTTCCCGATTTGTCCAGCCCGCGCAGGACACTGGCGGTGTCGGCCATCTGCGGGATGACCTTCGACGAAACAAAACTGCCCGCCTCGACCGCGTCAAAACCGGCTTGCAGCAACCGATTAATGATCCGTACCTTCTTTTCGGTGTGAATGAATTGTTTTATGCCCTGAAAAGCATC
>JAHYJL010000210.1 GCA_019429045.1 Bacteroidales bacterium | reverse complement strand
GGACGCCCTTTCATACTCCTCATTATCGACAGCTTTTTGCAGCATCTCCTCCAACTCGGCAAGGGAAAATTCCTCAAATTCTTCTTCCCTGAAGCCGGCAGGTTCATCTGTGGAAACCGGTTCCGTTTCCGTCGCTTTCTCATCGATTAACATCCCCGCCTCCTTCATGATCTGCTCATAGGTATATATCGGGCATTTGAACCGGATAGCCAGCGCAACGGCATCAGAAGTCCGTGAATCTATATATTTTTCAATTTCATGGCTCATACAAACCAGTTTCGCGTGAAACACCCCCTGTTTGAACTGGTCTATAATCACCTCTTTAATCTGAATGTTGTATGCTTCGGCAAAACTCCTAAAGAGGTCGTGGGTAAGTGGCCTGGCAGGTCTTATCTTTTCCAGTTCAACAGCAATAGCCTGGGCTTCAAATCCCCCGATAATGATCGGCAACCTCCTGTTTCCTCCGACTTCTCCAAGGATCAAAGCGTAAGCACCGCTTTGAGACTGGCTGTATGACATCCCTAAGATCTCAAGCCTGATCTTGTCCATTCATCTTTTTGTTTAGGGTTTGATTTTGGATGCATAAAAGTAGATTTTTTTTCCAAATGGCATTCCCACAAAACAAAAAATGTCATTGTTATTTTTTTAACAATAAATGAACCAAGCCCTTTTTCATACGTTAAAGATTATTATTTTTGCGGACCTTCTATGTGACTAAAATAAATCCTGAGATGAATCCCAATCTTTTTCTAAGACGACATCTTGGTCCCGGAGACAAGGACCTTGCCCATATGTTTAATGTTATTGGCGTCAATACACTGGAACAACTGATTGATGAAACCATTCCTGCCACAATCAGGCTGGAAGGCGAATTGCAGCTTGATGAAGGCATTCCGGAATCTGATTATATCAGCCATATTCGCCAATTAGGCAGTAAAAACAAGCTTTTCAGAACATATATCGGCCTGGGTTACTATGGCACTTTCATGCCCCCGGTCATCCAACGCAATATTCTTGAGAATCCCGGTTGGTATACCTCATATACGCCATACCAGGCTGAAATATCGCAAGGGAGGCTGGAAGCCCTGCTGAATTTCCAGACCATGATCGCCGATCTCACAAGTCTGCCTATTGCAAATGCTTCATTACTTGATGAAGCCACTGCCGCGGCCGAGGCTATGATCATGGCATATAACTCCAGGCCCAGGGACCTTGTGAAACGGAATGCCTGCAAATTCTTTGTCTCCGATAATCTGTTCCCGCAAACCATCGACGTCATCCAAACCCGCGCTATACCGCTGGGCATCAGCATTGTCACAGGGAACTACATGGGGAACCAGATGACTGAAGAATTTTTCGGTGGGATCGTCCAGTATCCTGACCAATATGGGGAGATTCATGATTACAGGGATTTTGTATCGCAGGTTCATAAAAAACAGGGCGTTGCCATTGTCGCTGCAGACCTGCTGAGCCTGGTTTTGCTCACGCCCCCGGGAGAATGGGGCGCCGATGTGGTGGTCGGGTCCAGTCAGCGTTTTGGCATCCCGATGGGGTTTGGCGGTCCGCACGCCGGATATTTCGCTACGAAAGACGATTTCAAGCGTAATATTCCGGGCAGGATCATTGGCATATCGAAGGATGTGAACGGAAAGCAGGCCCTTCGAATGGCTTTGCAAACCAGGGAGCAGCACATCAAGCGGGAACGCGCCACCTCCAATATTTGCACCGCGCAGGCGTTGCTGGCCATAATGGCCGGAATGTATGCCGCTTATCACGGTCCGGAAGGGCTCAGGCATATCGCACTTAAAATTCATCATCTGGCGGCTTCCCTATCGGAATTACTGGAAAAAGCAGGCGTAAAACAAAAAAACAAGCTCTACTTCGATACATTGCAACTTGAACTACCGATGGGCCTGGATCAGCAAAAGCTGAAACAGATTGCCCTGGCGCATGAGATCAATTTCCGCTATCTCCCTGACGGCAGCATCGGGATCAGCCTTGATGAGACCACTGAAGCAGCGGATATCAATGATATCCTGGCGGTGTTTTCAGAGGCGCTGGGTAAATCCACAGGGAATTTCTCTGATTCCGCCTTGCAGGCGTATGAAACCCCTGGCTGGCCTGAATTTTTCAACCGGAAAAGCAAGGCACTGTCTGCCCCATGCTTCAACCGCTATCAGTCAGAAACGGAAATGATGCGCTATCTCAAAAAACTTGAGAACCGTGATTTAGCCCTTAACCGCACGATGATCCCCCTGGGTTCATGCACCATGAAGCTGAATGCCGCCGCAGAGATGTTTGCCCTGAGCTGGCCTGAATTTGGCGCAATTCATCCATTTGTACCGGCCGACCAGGCTGCCGGTTACATGGAAATGATCCGGGACCTGGAAGAGGATCTGTGCAAAATAACAGGCTTTGCAGCCATATCGCTCCAACCCAATTCAGGTGCATCGGGAGAATACACGGGATTGCTTGTCATCCGCCAGTATCATTTAAGCTGTGGAGACGCCCACCGCAATATTTGCCTGATCCCTGCCTCGGCCCATGGCACCAATCCTGCCAGCGCTGTGATGGCGGGAATGCAGGTGGTGGTGGTCGGCACCGACCCGGAAGGAAACATCAACCTGGAAGACCTGAAGCAGAAAGCCGCCACGCACAGCCAGAACCTGGCAGCCATCATGATCACATATCCTTCAACCCATGGCGTGTTTGAAGAACATATCCGTGAAGTGATCGACACGGTTCACGGGCATGGCGGGCAGGTTTACATGGATGGCGCCAACATGAACGCCCAGGTAGGCTATACCCATCCCGGTTATATCGGTGCCGACGTCTGCCATCTCAACCTGCATAAAACGTTCGCCATTCCGCACGGCGGAGGCGGACCTGGCGTCGGGCCCATCGGCGTAGCCAGACACCTTGCCCCCTTCCTGCCTTCCCATACCGTGGTGGCTACCGGCGGTGAAATGGCTATCGGTGCGGTATCGGCAGCCCCGTTCGGCAGCCCGCTGGTACTGCCGATTTCTTACGGTTATATCAAAATGCTGGGTAAGTCAGGACTCAGGGAAGCAACCGCATACGCAATCCTGAGCGCCAATTACATGAAGTCCAGGCTGGATAAACATTACAAAATCCTTTATACCGGTAAAAACGGCCGGGTGGCGCATGAAATGATCCTCGATTGTAACGGGTTCTTGAAGACAGCGGATATTTCCGTGTCTGATATCGCCAAAAGACTGATGGATTATGGCTTTCACGCCCCTACGGTGGCTTTCCCCGTTCACGGAACGCTGATGGTTGAGCCAACGGAAAGCGAACCGCTGGCCGAGCTGGACCGCCTTTGTGATGCACTGATCAGTATCAGGGAAGAGATCAGGGAAATTGAAGAAGGAAGGGCTGACATGTCTGCGAATGTCATTAAAAATGCTCCGCATACTGCCGGAGTACTCGTCGCCGATGACTGGCCATACCCCTACACAAGGGAAAAGGCTGCATTTCCGGTAAAAAACACATTGCAGGACAAGTATTTCCCACCCGTATCGAGAATTGACGACGCCTTTGGCGACAGGAATCTGGTTTGCACCTGTAACCCGATAGAGGATTATCAATAGTTTTTTTTGTTTGTGAGAAATATTTTTGTATTTTTGCAGTCTCATTCTGTAGAATTCCATTTTAAATCTCATAAACCTTTTTCGATCGGAATTATAATTTGAACGGCTCCAGGGCCGGAATGATGTTCTTGAATCAACTGGTTTTATAGGTAAAAAATAAAAAAATCATTATTCATTTCATTTAAAACAATATGTACGACATTATTGCACTGAATGGCAAAACGCTGCCTGAATTGCAGGAAATCGCGAAGGAGCTGAAAGTTCCCAAATACGAAAAAATGATGAAACAGGACCTGATCTATCAGATCCTGGATCAGCAAGCGTTGCTGCCATCAAAAGAAGACAAGCCGGTTGCGACGGCTGAGGTTAAAAAATCCAAGCGCGGCCGCAAGAAAAAAGTGGTTGTTGAAGAGGAGAAGCCGGCCAAATCAGAAAGCAAAGAAGATAAAAGCCAGCCTGAACCTGTGGTGAAACCTGAAAAAGAAGATAAGCCTTCATTAGAGGAATCGCCCAAGGAA
>JAHYJL010000209.1 GCA_019429045.1 Bacteroidales bacterium | reverse complement strand
AAATGGAAACCTGAAATAAAACCCGCAACCGGGAAAAAAGTAGCCGTTATCGGTGCAGGACCCGCCGGGCTTTCGTGCGGTTTTTTCCTCCAAAAAGAAGGCCACCAGGTCGATATTTTCGAGGCCAGCCCCAAAGCCGGCGGATGGCTCCGTTACGGTATCCCGGAATACCGGCTGCCTAATGATTTGCTCCAGAAGGAGGTCGATAATATTACCGAAATGGGCGTCAGGATCTTCTTCAGCAAGAAATTGGGAAAGGATATCTCTTACAAGGATATCAAAAAGAAATATGATGCCATGATCCTGACGATCGGTTCCCAGAAGGGGACAATGATCGGCTGCGAGGGAGAAGATGCCGAAAATGTCTTTTCAGGGATCGAGTTCCTGAAAAATATGGAAATGAGCGGCCAGCGTTTTGATTTTACCGGAAAGAAAGTGGCAGTGATCGGTGGGGGTAACACGGCTATGGACTGCTGCCGCACCGCCCACCGCTGCGGAGCGGATGAGGTTTACGTTATCTATCGCCGGACTGAGAAAGAAATGCCGGCAAATCCCATTGAAATCCACGAGTCTAAACTGGAAGGGGTGGAATACTACCTGCTGACAAATCCCACGAGGATCAATGCCGGGAAGGATGGAAAGGTAGAATCGGTCACCTGCCTGAAGATGGAGCTCGGCGAGCCCGATTCATCAGGGAGACGCCGCCCGGTACCGGTACCCAGCTCCGAATTCGATATCGGGGTAGATTACATCCTGGCCGCCATCGGGCAGAAAACGGTTGCCGATTTCCTCGACGACATCAAGGCTTATGCTGACCAGGGAGAGGTGAAGGTAAACCGCTGGGGGGACCTGGATGCTAACCCGGATACCCTTCAGACAGGCATCCCTTCCGTATTTGCCGCAGGCGACGGGGTGACCGGCCCGGCTACCCTTATTGCCGCCATAGCACAGGCCAGGAAAGCCTCCCATGGCTGTGATCTTTATCTCAATGAGCTGCCGGTTGTCCCGATGAAAAAGGAGTTCTTCAGTAAGAAAGAGAATTTTAAACCACAGATTGGCACAGATTATAAGGGTTATTACGCAGAGCAACTGAGGGAAGAGATGCCGACAATTCCCCCGGAGCAACGCGACAATTTCCAGGAAGTAGAGCTTGGGTACGCATCGGAGGAGGTGGCTTTGCATGAAACCCAGCGCTGCCTGGAGTGCGGCTGCACCGCTCTCTTCACCTGCGACCTGAAGAAATATGGCACTGAATATGAAGCCGATCAATCAGCACATGCCGGTGAGTTCAAGGAATACTACGTTGATTTCCGCCATCCTTTTATTGAAATCGACAGCAATAAATGCATCCTTTGCAGCCGCTGTATCCGGATTTGCCACGAAGTTGTCGGGGCTGATGCGCTCGGACTAATTAACCGCGGCTTTGAAACCTACGTCGCACCCAGTATGGGCTTTGCCTTGCAGGACACCCCATGTGAATCCTGCGGCCTGTGTATCTCAACCTGCCCCACCGGTGCCATTTCGGAGAATGTGCCTTTTAAACCAGGTCCGGTTAAATTGTCAGCAGCAGAGACCATCTGCAACTATTGCTCAATTGGTTGCAAAATCACCATCCATCACAAGAACCAATTTGTGATGCAGGTGTCAGGCGCTGAAGGAATGGTCAATACCGACGGGAATCTCTGCCGGTATCCCAAATTCGGGTATCATTACCTGAATGATAAATCACGCATCACCAAGCCATTGCTGAAGATCAACGGGCGCTTTGAGGAGATTACCTTCGAACAGGCATACGAGGCAATCCTGCAGCGTATCCGGCTGGTTGCTGCGGACGAGAATGTCTTTTTCGCCGGAGCCCGGCTGTCTAATGAAGAGATATACCTCATCCAGAAACTTTCGAGAGCCGGTGTCAAGACCAACAACGTGAGCAGCTTTCATTATCTCAAACGCGGTCCCGGTTATAAGCAGAATTCGATCAGCAATACCCCTTTCCAGCAGTTGAAAGATGCCGGAAAAATATTCCTTATCGGATCCGAAATTAATGTAGATAATGCTGTGCCTGGATTTATGATTCATAACGCCAGAATGAAAAACGGGGTGGTCGTGGAAGCAGTCACAACAAATGAGAACAGTGCCATGGCACACAAGGTTGATGATGTAATGCTGATCAGATCGTACTATCATTTCATCAAAGCTGTGAACTATTACCTTGTGGCCAATAATTTCCATAATGGGCTATTTATAAAGGATAATTGTACAGGTTTTGAAGAATACAAAACCGGGCTGATGAAAGAGAACTTCGTCGAACTTGTACAGGCCGCCGGCACCCGGGTTATGGACGATGTGATCGAATTTGCAAAGCATTATAACAAAGAGCCCAACGCTGTCATCGTGTTTTCGGAGAAAGAGCTTTCGTCCAATACATGCACCGAGCTTTTCAACCTGGCCATGGTCACCGGTAAACTGGGAAAAACCAGCAGTGGATTGATCTCGCTGAAGGAAAAGAACAACGCGCAGGGATTATTCGATATGGGCGCATGCATGGCTGATGGTGTGGGCGGCGTTCCCATAACAGATGCCGCACTTGTCAAAAAACTCAGGAAAATATGGAAGATTGGTGAGTTGCCGGAGAGTGCCTGTCAGGATATATATAACCGGCTTGATGAAGGGAAGCTGAAAAATATCTTTATTTTCGGGGAAGACCCATTGGGATGCGCCATACACAAAGTGCAACCTGCCGGTTGGCTGTCGATTGCCGATTTCGTTGTGGTACAGGATTATTTTATGACAGAAACCGCACAGCATGCACACCTGGTTTTACCTGCCTCACTGCCGGTGGAAACAGGAGGTTCTTTCACCAATACCCAGCGTATCATACAGGAATATGAAGCGGTGTTCCCTTCAAAGGTTGAGCGGACCGGCCTGGAACAGTTGGCCGACTTATTAAAGGCACTGGGGCTGAAACAAAGCGCAGATAAGCGTGAAGTGCTGGCAGAAGCCCTGTCTTTATTGCCAGAAGGCGGCAATGCAGCGACTTATCCTTTCGTTCATACCGCTGAAGACAACCCTAACCGGATGTATGAGCATGGATGTGATGATATCGTGCACAGGTACAATACTGAATTCGCCAGTGCTTTTGAAAATATTAAAGTTAACCATTATGAAAACGTTTAAAAATGTAGATGCCATCCTGCTGTTTGCAATGGAGCAGGAGCAAAAAGCGGTGGATTTTTACACCGAACTGGCCAGGGAGGCCCATTCCGAAGAAATGAAGAAAGTCTTCATCGAGTTCGCCGGTGAGGAGATCAAACACAAGCAACGGCTGACGCGCATCCGTGAAGAAGGCGTGTTTACAATGCCGACTGAAAAAGTTGCCGATCTGAAGATCGGCGATTACATGGTGGAGGTGAAAGCCAGCGGTAAATTGAGTTACGAAGAAGCCCTGGTGCTGGCAATGAAGCGGGAGAAGGCGGCATTCCGTCTATATACAACCCTGGCTGAGCGCGCCCCCAACGAGCAATTGCGCGAGGTCTTTCAATCACTGGCTATGGAGGAATCAAGGCATAAGCTGCGGTTCGAACTGGAGTATGATGAGTATGTGCTGAGGGAGAATTAGGGTTTAGTAGTCCGACGACTGAAGCCGTCGGTTCCAACTTTTCTAACATACAATGAACCAACGGGTTTACCCGTTGGGGATACATGAATTACAGGATGACCCAATGCTTATAGACTTGCGAGGCAGCCTCGTGACTTTTTCGTACTTTTGCGCTGAATCAATAAATTACGGCTGCCATGCCAATGACCAATATCGCTTACCGGGCGCCTAAATATTACTTCAGCGACACCTCCTTCCAGAAACTGATGCGTCGCAGGATCCATCATGTCCTGCTCATCTCCAGCACCTATGACGCTTTTGTGCTGGAAGACGACGGCCGCATCGACGAACAGATATTCAACGAGTATGTCTCCCTTAACCTGCGATACCCCCCGCAGTTTATACTGGCATCGTCGGAAAAACAGGCTTTCGAGTTACTGCACGAAGAGAAGATCGACCTCATCATTGTGATGCTTAGCTCTGAAGAGATGGATACTTTCAGCCTGGCGGAGAAAATCAAAAAGGACAACCCGGCCATCCCGATCGTCGTGTTAACACCTTTTTCCCGCGAGGT
>JAHYJL010000208.1 GCA_019429045.1 Bacteroidales bacterium | reverse complement strand
GGGTTCCTGGAAAATGAAATTTCTAATTTATCGCCCGTTCGATTGGTCGTCTTTTTTTTCTTCTTCTTCTCCTTCTCCACTGAGACCTTTCTTAAATTCCCTGGCCCCTTTGCCGATGCCTTTCATCAATTCCGGGATCTTTTTCCCGCCAAAAAGCAACAACACGATGACAACGATGAGAATGATCTGCCAGGGACCGATCATGCCGAGTATGATAAATGCATTCATGACCTACTTCTTAAAATTATTAAACAAATATACAAAATAAAGTATACGCCGGCTTAACCTTAATTGGCTTATTTATCCGTAAATTTGCCAAAATGAATTTTCAGGCACTATGAAAAAACTATCTGCTCTCATTCTATTCAGCGTTGTATTTCTTGTCCATTCCATTTATTCCCAGGATGAACCTCCGCGGCTCACACACCATATGACGCCGGAGGAGGAACTCAGAAAACACGAAATAGGACGCGATTTCACACCGACCGATCCACCTGCTCCACCAGCCAGGGCTGTTGCCGAATTCGAAGAGATGCAGGGCGTGCTGATCCGTTATCCTTTCGGCATTCCCATGTCACTGATCAAGGAAATGGCAGAGGACTGCATGGTGAAAACGATTGTGGCCAATAGCGCCCAGCAAATACAGGTACAGAACCAGTACCAGTCGGCCGGGGTAAACCTGGCCAACTGCGAATGGCTGATCGCACCGACCGATTCCTACTGGACGAGGGATTACGGCCCCTGGTTCGTGGTGAATGGCAGTTCCCAGGTGGGCATCAGCGATTTCCCGTATAACCGGCCCCGGCCCAATGATGACAATATACCGGTTGTACTGGCCCAGCAAATGGGCGTTCCCCTGTATGGAATGGACCTGATCCATACCGGGGGGAACTGGATGTGCGACGGGATGGGGATTGCCGCTTCCACCGAACTGGTGTGGACAGAAAACCCATCCCTGACCCACGCGCAAATCGATACCATCGTGAAGGATTATCTCGGTATCGGAAAATATCATGTGCTGCCCGATCCACTGGGAGACTACATTGAGCATATCGACTGCTGGGGGAAGTTCCTCGACATCGATAAAGTGCTTATCGGCCAGGTGCCTCCAACCGACTGGCGCTATGATGATTTTGAGTTCGTGGCAAACTATTTCGCCTTCCAAACCAGCTCTTATGGAACGCCTTTCAAGGTGTACAGGGTCTACACACCAGGGACCTTTCCTTATACACCTTACACCAACTCGCTGATACTCAATAAAAAAGTTTTCGTGCCTATCACCGGGAGCCAGTGGGATACGCAGGCAATAGAGGCGTATGAAACCGCTATGCCCGGTTACGAAGTCATCGGGGTCATGTCAGGCAGCTGGGAAAATACCGATGCGCTGCACTGCCGGGCGATCGGCATCGCCGATGTTCATATGCTCTATGTGGAACATATCCCCTTGAGGGGAAATAAAAATTTCAGCCTTTCTTACGAAATGTACGCCGATATCATTCCCTACAGCGGAGCCGGAACCATTACGGATTCCCTGAAATGCTATTATAAAACAGACAGTGCTGATTATCAGTCGGTCCCGCTGGTTAAGGTGGATAATTACTACCGGTATAAGGCCTCTTTACCATTTATTCCTCCCGACAGCGAAGTGTCGTATTACCTGCGTGCTGCAGACTATTCGGGGAGGACCAGGAACCACCCTTATATCGGTGAGCCGGACCCACATGTATTCAAAGTGAGATACGCCACCGATGTGGCGATCGCTCCCGACACCCTTGTATTTCTTACGATGGAAGACATGCTCAACGGAAAATCATTTGACATGTACAATTTCACCAATGGGGATCTTGTAGTGACAGATGTTGAAACAGAATCCTGGGGCGCCATCAACTGGTACATCGATCCGTGGAACTACTCCCTGCCGCACACGATGGCCTATTCCGATACGATGACACTGACCGTGAAGATCAATATTCCCTTTGAAAACATTACCGGCGGGTTTGTATACGACACACTGGACATCACCACGGCCAACGGCAGTCATTATGTAATTATCAAGGTTGATGAAGATTTGCTGAGTGCAGTTCCAGGCTTATCAAGGAGGGACAATATTGCCAGGCTCGGAAACATTCACCCCAATCCTTTCAGCGATGAAACCAGGATCACTTTCACACTTGAAGAGCCTTCCAGGGTAAATCTTTACGTGTATGATTTACAAGGCCGGTTGATCTCAACACTGGCTGAGAGGAATTACGTTGCGGGCAATCATGAGATTACCTGGTACGGCAATACGGCTTCAGGCATGAAAATTCCTTCAGGGATTTATTTTATTGTGCTTCAAAGCAAAGATGGTATTCAAACAAGTAAGTTGGTTAAAACCAGGTGAGATTTATTTAATTGCATTTAAGCACTTGTTCGACCTGATATTTAGCGGCAGCAACATTATTACCGGATGAAACTTTCTTATAAGCCTCGCAAGCCGCATCAGCATTGCCCTTGCCCTCGTTCGACTTCCCGATCTCAAACCAGGCGTCACCCGTGTTTTCATAACCCAGCGCAATAGCCTTGCCGGCAGCGTCAATGGCAGCGTCCCAATCCTTTTTCCCATTATAAGCCAGGGCCAGGTAATAGAATGCCAGGGGCTCATTTTCATTATACTCAGCCGAAATGCTCAGGCTCTCAATGGCTGAATCGAAAGCATTTCTCTGCAAAGCTACAGCGCCTTCGTTCAGAAAAGCAGTAGCCACCGTACTGCGGGCATTTTCAGCCATTCTGTCCCCGGCGGGCGACAATTCCAGCACTCTGTCCATGGCCTGCTTCATCTCTTCGTTGTTGCCCTGCTTCCGGTAAACCAGCCCCAGGCCATAATAGGCCCTGGCAAAATCCGGCTTGTTCCGGATTGCCTTGTTATAGTTTTCAATGGCTTTGTCGAGCGCATCGGCCCGCAGGTCGGCATTGCCCTGTGCAGTAAATATTCCCGCAAGGTATGTCCTGGAAGCATCTGCTGTTCTCGACTCGCCCATCTGATCGGCATATTTCACCGATTCTTCAAAATAAGGGATCGCTTCATTGAGTTTTTTATCCTCATATAAACCCTTCCCCACGTTGAAAAATGTGGATGGCAGTTGTTGTTCCGCCCTGATCAGCAGCTCCATTCCCTCATCGCCCAGTTCTTCGCTCAGTTCGATGGTCTTCTGGTATAACTTCAACGCTTCGGTATGATTTCCGGCCTGGGTAAACCCGATCGCCTGGTTATAGGCATCCGCCGCCGCCTCGATATCCTGGGCGCTGACATTAATCAGGCTTCCGAATATAAAAAACAAAATAACTAAAGAAAGTTTTCTCATTATGATAACTTTATGGGTTAAACAATCCGGTTAGGGATGGCAAAAATAAGAAAAAAGATGTACGAATGAAGTTTTTTCGTTTTACGGATCCTCCACCAGGAGCACACCTCCTGGAACACTTCTTTATGCCAATCCATTCATCAACAATATAATTAATGGCTTGTCATCCGAATCCTGGGCCGATTCAGAATGTGCTCCCGATTTCCTTCTGCAAGCCCCGGCTGATATCGAAGCCATCAGGTGGTGGTTTCTAATAAACAGTAATCCTGCTACAACAGAAGGGCATTCTGGCTTTATTGCGGGAATACTGTTCAGGACTGCCCGGGAGCATTCAGATCAAGTTATTTTGGGACCCCATCATGGGCGCCAAGTAGTGAAGAAGTTTCTGAAATAACTGAGTTCCCGATCGAGATTTACGGTATGGAAGAAGCTCCTCCCGTTCCCATCTCCAACTGGGCGCTCCTGATCGGCCTGGGCCTGATCATCGCCTTTACAGTTATCCGTTTCAGAAGAATTTCGTAAGATTTCTCTTAGATTTAATTAACAGGAAAGGCTTCATGAATCATTGTGCAGCCTTTTTTATCAAAAAGATGTACGAATGAAGTTTATTCGTACAAGTTGAGTGGTATTTTGCTTGACTTTTAATCAGATATTGGATATTTTTGTCTGAGTTACAGGATTATTAAAATTGATCATGAACTATTCTAATTAATATTTGAGTTCAGTTTAAAAACTACTAAAATTTAAAGGCTTTATAATTGGCTTATTTGAAAAATATTTCATGTAATAAAGGAAATCCCAGAAATTACTTACCAGAACCCCGGTATTTGAAAATATTTGATG
>JAHYJL010000012.1 GCA_019429045.1 Bacteroidales bacterium | reverse complement strand
TCAAACCTACCAGGATGGCTTGTATAAATGATGCATCGGTTCCGATCCCTGATTGTTCAAAGATCATCGGGGCGTAGAAAAACACCGAATTTATACCTGTGATCTGCTGCAGGACAGCGATCACGATCCCTATGGTTAATACCAGGCGCAGGGCGGGTTTGAACAATTCGGAAAGCGGCACTTTCTTTTTACCGGTGTCTTCAGAAATGGATGCCTTGACGGCGGCCATATCGATTTGTGCCTGTTCCTCCGACGAGACTTTTACCATTACTTTCATCGCTGCTGCTTCCTGGCTTTTCATGATCAGCCAGCGGGGGCTTTCCGGCACTATCAGCAGAAAAAGGAAATAACCTACTGCAGGAAGCGTTTCCAATCCCAGCATCCAGCGCCAGTTGAAATCCTCCAACCTCAAAGCCTGGGTCCATGCACTGCCGGATTGCCCGAGTTTCAGGATCAGGTAGTTGGTGAAAAAAGCCACCGAGATACCAATCACGATATTGAGCTGGTTGAAAGAGACCAAGCGTCCGCGCAGCGCCGGAGGGGAGATCTCCGCGATGTACATGGGCGCGATGATCAAAGAAGCGCCTACCCCGAAACCACCGATCATGCGGGCAATGACAAGCCAGGCGAATGAAGGGGCCAGGGCTGAGGCAATGGCTGATACGGCATAAAACACCGCAGCATACTGAAGGATGACCTTGCGGCCAAATGCGGTGCTCAGGGGGCCTGCTATCATCATGGCCAGTGTTGCAGATAAAGTGAGCGAGCTGACGGCCCAGCCTAACTGCAATTTGGTCAGCTGGAATTCCGGCTCGATGAATTTCACAACACCCGAGATCACCGAGGCGTCAAATCCCATCAGGAAACCTCCCATGGCCACGATGAGTGAAATCTTTACGGTATATTTTTGTTGCTGGTTCATCTTTTACTGATGTTACTTCAATGTAAACGTTAAGCTAAGTGATGCTTCGGAACTACCTCCAATCCATAACATGAATTCACCGGGCTTGGCACAGGCAGCCATGGTGTTGGGCAGCTAATAGCCGGTATTTTGCTTCAACACGCCACCCGATATGTCAATTTCCCTCTGCGGGATCGGTAATAACCCCCTTGGCGCACTATTGAATGTCACATCGAATATTACCTGTTCACCGATATAATTCGGCCCCCGTAAACCGACGGATGTCAGTTCCTGGCTGGCATAGCTCAATCCGCGGCGGATTACATCAAAATAGCGCAGCCCTTCAAGGGATAGTTCCAGTCTTCTCTCTTTGTATATATTTTCAAAGGTCGCCGGGATACTTTCCATTTCAACCCTTGCCCTGACACGATCCAGATATTGCTGTGCGTTGGGGCTGCCCAGTTCAGCAGCCATCAGGAGCACGTCTGAAAAGCGGATAACCCGGAAATTGCAGGTCCGGTTGAGCTCAAACTGCCCGCCGCTTCCCCAGTGCTCGGCATCGGAACTGTATTTTTTTGAATAATACCCGGTATGCTGATATCCCTTGGTCAGGTTCCCATCGAGTTCCTCTTCGAAGAGGACGGTTTTTTCCAGCCGGGGATCGCCCTGCATGTCATTCACCAGTTTCTGGCTGACGGTGCCAAAGCTCCATCCCCTGTTCCAGTTGCTGGAACCTGTTACCCTGGGCCCCTGCATTTGCGCTGCCAGGTTGCCTTCGCCTCCCTCCACATAAGTCCAATCCCACCAGGGAGGAGTGTCTCCGTATGAAATTTCAAAAACGGATTCGACCCCAAATTCTCCGGCCAGCTTGAAATTCATGGAATAATCACTGAAGAGGTCATGTCCGCTGTTGGCAATCAAATCCTCGAGATAACCCAGGATCAGGGCTTGGTTTACCACAGTCCCACCGGCATTGAGATCGGCATTGTAAACCCCATTGTAAAATAAATACACCCTGGCCAGCAAAGCTTTTGCCGCCCATTTACTTATTCTTCCGTATTCGGCGGGCGGCATCATTCCCGGCAGGACGTCAGCAGCGTCCACCAGGTCGCTGGCAATCTGATCATATACTTCAGCCGGTGTATTTTGCTCCTGGTCATATTCGGAAGGCCCTTTGATGGTTTCCGTCAGTAAAGGGATGTTTTCAAAGAAACGCACCTGCTCGAAATAAAAATAAGCCCTTAAAAACTTGCATTCGGCTATGATCCTGGATTTGAATTCATCTGAAGCATCAATTTCATCTATCTTTTCAAGCAAAAGATTGGCTCTGTAAATACCAATATAGTTCTTGATCCAAATTGCGTGCACGATCTTACTGGTAGCAGGTATATTAAAGGTATTCAGTTCATTTTCGTCCATTCCGTCATTGGCATCGGCACCACCGGCGAATGCATCATCCGATAAAATATCGGACATGGTCAGGAAAGGAGCCCAGGACACATTCACTATCGATTGATAACCCAGCGCATCATAAACGGCAACCAGCGCCTGCATGGCATCTTCTTCCGTTTGGTAAAAGTTAGATGACACTTCCTGATCCATTGGATACCGGTCCAGGAAATCTTTTTCACAGGCATTCAGCAGGAACAGGATCGTTGTTGCAACAATGATATATAAGATATTCTTTTTCATAATGATGATGGTTTTCAATTAAAATGAAATGGTTGTACCCAGGCGGAAAGTCCTGGCCTGGGGATATATCCCCCGGTCAATACCGATATCGAAGGAGCTCATGGCTCCGATCTCCGGGTCAGCCCCGCTATATCCGGTAAAGGTGAACAGGTTTTCAGCCGAAAGATAAAACCGCCATGTCGTGGCACCGATCCGGTCGAGGAAACTTCTGGGAAGGGTATAGCCCAACTGGATGTTTTTCACCCGCAGGTAAGACCCGCTTTCAATGTACAGATCGGATATGCGGTAGTTATTATTGACGTCGAGCCATGTATAACGCGGAACGTCATCAGAGGTGCCTTCTCCTGTCCAGCGGTCGAGAGCGGAAACAGGCCGGTTGGTATACTGAAGGTCATATCGTTGGGTGCCATTGAAGATTTCATGACCAAAAGCGCCTGTCAGCAGGAACGAGAGGTCAAATTGTTTGTATTCAATGGAAGCATTCAAGCCCAGCGTCCAGTCCGGTGTCGGACTTCCAATCAAGGTGCGGTCTTTTTCATCCAGCACGCCATCACCATTGACATCGACAAACCTTACATCTCCCGGCTTTGCCCTGGGCTGTAAAAGTGCGCCGGTACTGCCGATATGCTGGAACACCTCGGCTTGATTCTGAAAGATGCCATCGGTCTGATAACCCCAGAAATAGGCGATGGGAAGCCCTACTTCCGATCGGGTGACCGTTCCGGCAATCGCCCAGGTAGCGCCCGGAATGAACTCATCGTTATTACCGATGTTTGTCATTTTGTTTTTATTGTAAGCCGTGTTCACTCCGAAGGAGTAGCGCAGGTGCTCAAGATAATTCCGCCAGTTGACCGATATCTCGACGCCCTGGTTTTGTACGCTGCCAACATTGGCATAAGGCGGGAAGTTTCCGACATGTGCCGGAATATCAATGCGCTCCAGAAGCCCTTTGGTATTCTTTTTGTAATAGTCAACCGTCATGGTCAATCGGTCGTCAAAAGCCCCCAGGTCAATGGCAATATCGAGCTGTTCCGATTCTTCCCATTTAATATCCTTATTCTCGATATATTGGGGTGAAGCGCCCACAATCCTGCCTGCGCCAAAGATATAGCCCCTGCTTTTATCAATCGGTGAAACATATTGATAGTCACCAATCTCCTGGTTTCCGTTAATTCCCCAGGAGGCCCTTAACTTAATGAAGCTGACCGGGCCGAGTTCGGGGATAAAGGATTCCTCCGTCAGCAGCCACGATACCCCCACCGATGGAAAAATACCGTACCTGTTGTTGGGGCCGAATTTGGAAGACCCGTCACGGCGGATAATACCCGTAAAAGCATACCTGCTTTTAAAGTCATAGGTAATACGGCCAAAAGTGGATAAAAGGGCCGAACTGGCTGCACCGCCCGTTGCTACCCATGCCGTATCAGTGGCCATGTTCAGGTAAATGTTGTCGGGGTCTATGATCGGAACCTTGGAATTAAAGCCGGTCAGGTCCTCATAATTGTATTCGTAGGCTGTTGTACCTATCAGGGCTGAAAACCGGTGATCCTTGATCTTCTTTGTATAGGACAGGGTGTTTTCCCACTGCCAGCTGAAGTACCGGTCCATACTTTTATAGACTGAGGTTTTCTCCAGGTTGTATTGGGCCCCGTTTAAGTAAAACAGCGGAGTGTATGTATCGTAAAGAACATAGGCCAGGTCGATGCCCAGGCTGGTCCGGAATTTCAGGCCTTCCAGGAATTCCACTTCGCCGAAGATATTTCCAACGATCTTGTCAACCCTGCTCTCGCCTCTTTGGAGCTCCAGAAGCGCCATGGGATTAACTACCTCCGCACCGACATATTCGGAAATCCCGTACACCTGTCCCGATGGATTTCTCACCACAGGATATTCAGAATAGGGGGGTAAGGAGAGGACTTCCGGATCTTCTTCATACAGTGGTGTGAGTGGGTCAAGGTTTAAAGCGCTGCTGTATACACCGTTAAAAGATTGATTGGAAGCAATGCCTCTTCTGACAAGATGCGAATAGGACAGGTTGTTCCCAAAATTGAACCAGCTGGTAGGCTGGTGCCTGCTGTTGATCATCGCAGTGACCCGGTCGAATTGAGATTTATCGCCTCCTATGATGCCTTGCTGAGAAAAATAGGAAATGGAGGAGGCATAGGAGGATTTTTCATTACCGCCTGAGATCCCCAGATCATAATTCATAATGGGGGCATTCTTCTGGAACATCAATTCCTGCCAATCGGTATCATATTGTGGTATTTCATCCAGGTCGAAGGGTTCATCTCTATCGGCATTTCGCGCCCCTTCATTCATCAGCATCCTGTATTGTTCAGCATCGAGCATGTCAATGGTTTTGGCTGCGTTTTGAATGCCGTAATAGCTGGAGAAGGTGAGGTTCATTTTGCCGGCTTTCCCGCTTTTTGTTGTGATAAGCACCACCCCATTGGCGGCCCTGGCGCCATAAATGGCTGCTGAAGCGGCATCTTTCAGCACATCGATCGACTCAATATCACCGGGATTGAGGTATTCAATACCACCCACCGCCATCCCATCGACGATATAAAGGGGGTCGGAATCACCGGTGGTGCCGGTTCCCCTGATCCGCACGGTGGGGGCTTCCCCGGGCTGTCCGGAGAGATTGGTTACCTGCACTCCCGCAGTACGCCCCTGCATGGCCTGTTCGGCACGCAGGATAGGGGTCCGGGTGATTTCTTCCTCGGACACCGAAGAAATTGCGCCGGTTACCACCTTCTTTTGCTGCGTACCGTAACCGATGACCACCACCTCATCGAGTTGCGTCAGGTCGGCGTAGAGGGTCACATCGATGAAAGCACGGCCGTTCACCGGAATTTCTAAAGTTTTATACCCGATAAAGGAAAATACCAGCGTATCTTTTTCACTGCTGATAATAAGAGAATATTTTCCGTCGACATCAGTGATCGTTCCGTTATTTGTCCCCTTTTCGAGCACAGTTGCCCCGGGGATAGTGCCGGGCGTTGTCCCGTCCATCACAATTCCGGTAACGGTGTGGGTCTGTGCCGCCAGACCGGAAGTGAAACCAATGATCATGACGGGAATGATGATCTTGTGTAAGATTGCATTCATCTGATTAATTTTTTTGAAAAACGCGGATGTAATCGACCTTCATTTGCTGGGGGAATTTGGTGGTTCCATCGGGATTTCCAGGCCAGATTCCTCCAACGGCTATATTCATGATAAACCAGAATTCCTGGTGAAATTCACTCATGGTTGGCTCCGTTATATTTACCTGGGTATAGGGTTGGTCATCCACGTACCATTTGATGGAATACTCATCCCATATGATCGAAAAAACATGATATGCATCAGCAAAGGTTTTTGACGTCAAAGTAAAGCTGGTGCCGTAACTGGCATGGCCCTGTCCGTTATCCCAGTGGATGGTACCATGACAGGTATTTTCCCGGTTATTTCCGCCAATCATCTCCATGATATCAATTTCACCGCAGGCAGGCCATCCAACGGTATTGATATCATTGCCCAGCATCCATAATGCCGGCCACATGCCCTGTCCCCTGGGAAGTAGCGCCCTGATATCGATCCGGCCATACCGGAATAATTTTTTGCCTCTGCTGATCAGGCGTGTTGAGGTATAGTTGCGGCTCATAAAATCCTCCTGCCGCGCTTCGATCGTGAGGACATCATCCGCAACCCATGCATTTTCAGACCGGTAATATTGCAGCTCATTGTTGCCCCATCCGCAAAGGTTCGGGCAACCGTCACCGATATCGTACCCCCAGAATTCCGGATTAATGCTGTTGCCGTCAAATTCATCATGCCAGGCAAGCACATATCCCTCGTACTCCATCGGGGTGAAATATCCGTTTTCAAGCGGCACCGGATCGTACTCCTCAGGCAGAATGGTGATAACCTTGGTAGATCTTATATACCTGCCTGATGCACCATATGCCCTTACAGTAATAGTATATTGACCTTCCCCTGCAAAAGTGTATCTGAAAAATCCCGTTTCATTGACTGCTGCCGGTGTGCCCGCATCTCCGATAAACAGCTGGAATTGGACCGTATTTAGCGCACTGGCCTGGATGACCACTTCGCCCGTTTCCTGATCAATGGACAATACTTCAACCACCAGATTGGAAGGATTTGAAAAGTCAACAGGATTATCTTCCTCACATGCACAAAGCACCAGGATAATCATTAACAAAACCATGAGCCTAAGCATTGAAATATTTGGCATGATCAATAATTAAAATAAGTGATGGCCGGCCATGCCGGCCATCACTCTCCTTTTCTAACTAATCAAATACCAGGTCGCGAATGGAGAAGATACCTTCCACTTCATGGCCTCCTCCACCAATACCAGATAAAACGTTATTGACATAAAATATCCTGATAAACATTAGTAAAAATAAATGTTATCAACAAATATGGTTGGAAATGCTCCAGTTCCAGCATCATCAAACTTCAACTGGATAACCGCTGTTAAGTCCGGTACAGTATATTCTGAAAGTAGAATATCGAAGCTCTTCCAAACACCTGCTTCAGTTGTAATTGTAACAGGATTCTCACCATTACCTATCACGGATAAATTTACATTGGTTTCAACTGAACAATAAACATCTACATGAAGCTTAGTCTTGCCCGAAACGTTCTGAGGATTACCAGCAAAATCAATTCCCTGGTAATTCAAACCAGCCATCTTTAGGACCTTTTCACCAGCAATTTCTATTTCTGTAGTCACAGTTGCCTGGCCCCAATTTGGATTAAGATCAACCCCTGTGATGTCTGTGTAAGCATCGCTATAAATAGATATAACGTTTTCTGCAGGCTCAGTAGGAGCTGGCGGGAGTTCCGTAGGATCCAGGCTAATAGATACATTCTTTACAGCTTCTTTGGTATCACCAGTAGCACTTGTACCTGTTAAGACAACCTCATATATACCTTCCGCAGCATAGGTATGAGTCGGATTTTCCTCAGAAGAGGTATTACCATCACCAAAGTCCCAGCTATAGGAAATTGCATCTTTAGATTCATTCTCAAACGTTACAGTAAAATCGTCAACGCTAAAACTAAAATCTACAAAGAATGAAACCACTTCAGGCTCAAGGGAAGCATTGGAGTAAGAAGCATAGTTAAATACCCAAACACCCCAATCGTAAATGAACTTAACAAACATATGGTCGTAGCCATCATTTTGAGTAATTTCCATTTCGAAGGAAACACTGGTTTGTGGTGTAGAAACCTCACCCGTAGTTCCTGTCTTGACCAAGCCTATCCAGGCACCTTCTCCCATCAAAGTAACCGTATTAGTAGATGGATTATACTCAAACTGATGTGTTCCACCCAACCATGGGCTGAGATCTTCATTATTGGGTCCAACCATATTTGAGGGTATAGCTTCAAGGCATTCACCAACCAGATCCGGATGGAATACGCCTCCTTCACCCCACATAAATCCTTTATCATCAAAAATATACTCCATATTTCTGGTGAAGGTAAATTCATGGAAGTATAAGCAGGGCCGAGAACCATCGTTCGCAAGGGACCACCAATCATAGGGTGCATCCAGGCTGGGACCAACACCCATACTTGCATCTATTCTGAAAAGTTTCCAGGTTTTCGACACTTCTCCTGCCAATAATGTCAGCGCTTCGTTAGGGTCTTTAATGTCGATGTTTTTGGTGTAGGTTGCGTTGGCGCCCGCATCATTCTTAGCGGTGAGTACGACGTCATATTTGCCGGTTGTAGCAAATACATGGACCGGGTTTACCTCTGTGGAGGTTTGTCCATCCCCAAAATTCCAGGAATAGGATGTAGCATTTTGAGAAAAGTTGGTAAAAGTAACTTCCAGGAAGTTGCCTGCACTGATCTCAAATTGGAAGCTGGCAATAGGATTCAAGACGTCCGGATCATCGTCTTTGCATGAAACCAGTGTCATGAGTGAAGACACGGCGATCACCAGGAAAGACCAGTAGATCCATTGGAATGTTTTAGTTCTCATAATAAGCAATGTTAATAAATTAATAAATTTTGGTTATTTTATCCTTACAAAGAAAATATCAATAAGGACTAAAACCAAATTTTTACCATGCTCAAAAACACAGCATTGAGAAAGATATACTACATCAAAATTACATCAAATTGATTCTATAATATTGATTAATAATAATATGAATGCATATTTGTATAATTTATCAATTTCTCATTTTTTCGCACATTCGTATACTGAGCTTTTCTATTGCTAGTTCTTAAGCATTAAAATGACATGATAAAATCAGTGAGATTGATGTCATGGTCCAGGTTGAGTTTTTTGCGAAGCCGGTAGCGGCTTATTTCTACACCCCTGGTAGATATATTCATCAGGGTGGCGATTTCCTTGCTTGAAATATTGAGACGGAGGTAGGCACAAAGCTTCATTTCACGCGGTGTCAGATAAGGGTATTGCGCTTTAAGACGCTTTAAGAATTCTTCGTGGACACTTTCAAAATGCTTCTCAAAGATTTCCCATTGATTTTCGGTATCTATTTCACGATTGATTTTTCGTATCAATGAATGGAAATGGTTGGTAAGAAGATCATCTTTGGTTTCTTTAGACAACTGGCTGAGCTCTCTTTTTATGGCGATCAGCGATTTGCTCTTCTGGATCATCTGCATTGTATTATTGGCCAGCTCTTTATCTTTTTGTTTCATTTCGGCGGAAAGCTGTTCGTTGTTCAGCCTGATAACCTCTTTTTCGGCTTCCAGCGCCTCTGTCTTAAGCTGTTTTTCACGTTCCCTGAATAATTGTTTCTGACGTTCCTCTTCCTGGAATATCGATTTTTCCATTCTGTATTTTACATATCTGAATATTATAATGACCAGTATCAGAAATATAAGGAAGTAAATAATGTAGGCCCACCATTTAAGATACCAGGGAGGATAAATGTCGAACATTAAAATACCGGAAGAACTTTCAGTGCCAAAAATATTTTTTGCCTTCACATGAAATTTATAACTACCGTGTTTGAGATTTGTGAACTCACGCATGGATGCTTTTTGCCAGGCTGACCAGTCATTGTCAAACCCTTCCAGGTAAGTGGAAAACTGGATGCTTTGCGGGTTTTCAAAATCATTGGCCGTGAATTCAAATTGCAGATGATTGAATTTGAAAGGAATGCCGGCTAAAATGGTTTCACCAATGGAATGTCCCTGGTATATCACTGAGTCGTATCCTGAAAAATAAACGCTGCGGATAAAAGCCCTGAAAGGATGCTGATAATTTTTCGGGTATTCGGGGGTATAATGTACAAAGCCATCATGGGTGCCGAAAAAAACATGCTCGTCACCCAGCGGATAAACGAACTGGAACCATTTGATGAATTTCCCTTTTAATTCCCGGAAGGGTACCTCGACATTGACATAACTGCCATCCTCCTGCAAGCGGAAAACCCCGGCATCTTCCAGGGTAAAATACCATATGTTTCCTTTCCTGTCGGGGTGCAGTTCATGGATGATCTTCCCCGGGAACATGGTATTCAGCTTGTCATTTGAAATGAAAGTATTCGTTCTGATATCATATTTATAGAAGCCTTCTTCAGTGGTAAATACCGGTTCGCCCAGGATTTCAAAGACATTGATATTCTTTTCAGAAGGGAGCCCGTTATGCCGATCAAAAAACTCGACCCTTGTGATACTGTCGCATGCATCATCCAGCCGGATCCTGAACACTCCCTTATAGCCATGGGTTATCCAGATCATATTCTGGCCGCCATTGGCCAGATATCTTGATGATTCATGAAACCCCCTGATGGCTTTGCCTTCCTGCCAGACATTGCCTTTCCTTTCAAACTTTACCAATCCGGTATAAGTGCCGCAGATCAGCATATCATTTTTGCCGGGGAGTTGCATAAATGTCCATCCCCCCTGAATATCAGATATTAATTGCGCTTCTGTGCCATTGATAATGAATACACCGGAGTTATGCCCGCAAAACAATGTTCCGTCGACCACCCTGAGGTCCCACACCTGCCCCTGGGTTCCGGGAATGATTTTAAAATCCTGATTGCCGCCTTCATTTTGCAAATTCTCCCAATCATGATAAAAAACCCCGCGATTGGTGCCGAGATAAAGCAATCCGTCATGCATCACGGCGGCGTATCCTGCGCTCAGGCTATGGAAATGCGAAAAGTAGGTGAGGGGTGAATTGATCTCCACATAATCGATCCCTTTATCAAGACCGACCCAGAGATTACCATATTGATCCGGTTTCATGCTCAGGATCGTGTTATTCTGCAAACCCTTTTTCAGATTGATGTGTTGTAAAATACCTCCCGCAGTATCACAAATGACGAGCCCGTCCTGGATGGTTCCAAAAGCATAGACTGTTTCGCTGAGGGCCAGTCCGCAATAGACCTGGTTTTGTTTCAGAATACTAAAAGCGGGATTCTGCCACTCCTTAAGGCTCATCCCGTCGAATTCAAAGATCCCCTTATCCGCAGTGGCAATCAGCAGATCATTTCCCTTTGGCAGGATCGCCCAGACAAGCTGTCCCCGGAGCCGGTCGGTACCGGGTACCTTCACCAGCCGGTCGTGGGCCAGGCGGTATAATCCTTCAGATTGATCATTGATGTAAAGTTCGCTGTTGGCTAAAAAGGAAAAATGAAAAGAACCCGGTGCATTGATGATGGTCATTTCTTCATCCTTATATATCATCAGCTGTTGATACGACTGAAAAACAATACCGAAGGGAAGCTCATAAATCTTCCAGACCTCCCCGAAATCCTGGCGGTGATCCGGTATAAGATGCAGTAAAGAATTAAAAACCAGGCTTCCGTTCTTATCGCTGATAAAATATCCGATCTGATTAAATCCCCCGGCGTAAATTCTGCCATCATTGGTGGTTTTTACACTTCTGACAACAATACTCCCGGGCAATGGGTAATTCTGCCAATATAATCCATCAAATTCAAGTACTCCGTCATTGTTGGCAAAATATGCCAGTCCCTGCGGACTGATATCAATCATCCAGGTCTGCATTCCAGCCTGAATATTTGATACATCATAATTCCTTACGTAAGGTATACCAATGCTTTTAACCTGCGCAAAGACTGCCTGGCCAGTCATTAAAAAGATGGCGAACAATGAATATGTCAATGATTTCATCTTTACTGTCCCTGATTATCTGGTGCTTTTTATACAGGTACAATGGTTCTCACCAGGCCGCTTTGAATCGTTTTCCAAATATAATTGATGATGCCTTTGTTCTTGTCGCGTTCGTAACCTATTTCAACGATCTTCGCTTCTTTGCCGGGCTGAGGATTATTTGACAAAACGGCGGTATTGGCTAGGGTGGAAAGAAAACCCCATTGTTTATCGGGATTCTTTTTCAATATAACCACATCCAGATCCTGGTACAAAAACTCCATCCAGCCATTGGATTCATGGTCATCCGCCTTAAAGTCAAATGTCATCCTGGTCAGTGTGCCGCTGTTGAGGCGCATGTTGATAGCCGGTTCCAGCATTGCGTTGAGCGGGGCCAGCGCCATGGCGCCCACGCTTCCTTTACAGGCGAAACGGTGCAGGTCGCCCTCCAAAGGCAGTTGCAGTTCTGCATCTAATATCCCTTCTCCCATGACTTTGGTACGGATTTTCAAATTCATGGCAGTCTTCATTCTTATGCTATCCCGGAAATTTCTCAGGTCTGTCGTCATGGCAGTAAATTCTTCCAGCCTGATGACCCCGGGTTCATCCTTGCCTTCGGCCAGTTCGCCATATTGAATTACGGCATTGACGATCGACAGGGTATCGAGAACCAGCGGAAACGGGATTTTGAGGAAAGACTCGTTGAAAAACTCGGGGTATTTATGGCTATTGCGAGCAATGTTCTTATCCCTGTAAATATCAGCTTCCAGGTGTTCTATCAGCAGTTTTGATATTTCAGCCGGATGACCGGCCAGCATACGCTCATAACCTATTCTGTTAATCGTGATCTTTCCCGATTGAATGTCGAAGCGGTCCTCCTGAAAATCAATCATCCCGGTGAAATCCGTTTTGCTGAAATTAGGAGAAACGCGGATGTTGTGGATAAGGATGGTTGAGTCAATGTTGGTGGCCAGGAGTTCATCCACGTAGATAGTATATAATGTTGTTTTCGAATGCCATGCAATATCTTTGATGGAAGTGGAACTTTCCCCAAAATGCATGATGATCCTCTGGTCCGTTTCACCTCTTTCAAAGGATATATCTTGCCCTGAAAAATCGAGGTCAGAAGAGGAGGCGGTCAGGTCCTCCTCACGATAAAGTTTAAACTCGCCATCAGCCAGCAGGATATTTTTCAGGGAGAGACTTTTGAAGGAGGCCAGGTTTATTTTGTTGGCTGTAGTTTCAGCCATCGCATCCCTGAGTTTATCGGGTTGTTTTTCAAGAAGATGCACGATTACCCGCGGCTCGATTAAGATAAGGTCTCCGATCATCAGCTTCTTGTGAATCAGGAATTTCATGACCCTGAATTGGGTCAGCTTAAGAGATGAGACGTGGATTTCCATCCAGACATTTTCATCGGGTGTCCAGGAAGTATCAGGGATCATCCGGATCCCGGTGATTTGCATCTGCCTGTTGACCAGGTTCAGGCGGAAATTTTCGTATGTAATATGGTGCTTTAAAGGCTTATTTTTGTCTAGGAAATCGTCCAGGAATGGTGCCAGCAGCCTGTCGGTGTAATAGGATCCTAAAAAAATGAGGGCTGCCAGTAGTGCAATGGCAGCCCAGGTGATGGATAATTTCATATTCATAGAAAAAAGTGCTTATAAATCTTCATCCTGGCTGGAGACCGAAGAGAAATCTTCTTCATGAAACTCCTCGAAAGAGATGTCTTCCGGCAATGGGGGATCCAGCGCTAAACCGTTCAGGTGGTTCAGGATCTCCTCTTCGTCATTCGAACCGGAATGAAATTGCATGTCCTGATATATGAATTCATCGATCAGGTGGATGACGTCACCGTATTTCCGGCTTTTTATCTCGGCAAAAAGCTCGTTGAAGTCGGGATCATGTTTTACCCGTTCGCGGATATCTTCCACGAATTCATCCAGTTCTTCATAATCGCCCGTTTCGATTGTTTCGCGGATGGTTTCCAGGTATTCAAATTTCTTCGTGTCCATACTGGAAGTTTTAGCCTGTAGAAAGATTTGAAGTCTAAATTAATCAAAATTATTGAAAAAGCAAGTGATTTTGCTAATAACTTTACTTTTGAATTAAAAAATTTAAGGTTTTCAGACATGGATAACCGTGCTTTCAGAAAGTATGCCCACGAAATTGTCGACTGGATGGCCGATTACCTTGAGCAGGTGGAGCATTTGCCAGTAAAGGCGCAGACCGAGCCGGGGGATATTTTCAATCAAATACCAGATCATCCGCCCGAAGAAGGGGAGGAGATGGCTGAGATTTTCATTGATTTCATGAAGATCATCATCCCGGGGATGACGCACTGGCAGAGTCCCAATTTTTTTGCTTATTTCCCGGCCAATTCAAGCTATCCTTCCGTTCTGGCGGAGATGCTGACAGCCACTCTCGGGGCCCAATGCATGAAATGGGAAACCTCCCCGGCTGCGGCAGAACTGGAGGAGAAGATGATGAACTGGCTGAAGGAGATGACCGGTTTGCCCGGGTATTTTCATGGAGTGATCCAGGATTCTGCATCGACAGCCACACTCGTTGCCATTCTGACAGCACGGGAAAAAATGTCGGATTACCAGGTAAATGAGAGGGGGCTCAAGTGGTTCGATAATTTCAGGGTGTATTGTTCCAGCGAGACCCATTCATCGATCGAAAAGGCGATAAAGATCGCTGGTTTAGGCAGGCAGAACCTGGTCAGGGTTGGTGTCGACAGCCAGCAACGGATGGACCCGCAATTACTGAAGCAGTCCATTGCATCGGACCTGAAAGTGAGCAACAAGCCGGTTTGCGTGGTGGCCACCCTGGGCACCACCGGGACCACTGCCATCGATCCGCTGAAGGAGATCGCGGCGATCTGTTCCCGTCATGGCATCTGGCTGCATGTCGATGCCGCATTCGCTGGTTCCGCCCTGATCCTTCCGGAATACCGCTGGATGATCAAAGGGATCGGGCAGGCCGACAGCTTTGTTTTCAATCCGCACAAATGGTTGTTCACCAATTTCGACTGCTCGGCCTATTTTGTAAAAGATAAATATGCCCTTCTGCGGACCCTGCAGGTCGTGCCGGAATACCTCCGCACGGCTGACCAGGGAAGGGTGAACGATTATTGTGACTGGAGCGTGCCACTGGGCAGGCGTTTCCGGGCGCTCAAGCTTTGGTTTGTTCTGCGCAGCTTCGGCGTAAAGGCGCTGCAGGAGAAACTGAGGCTCCATCTCAGCCTGGCGCAGGAACTCTCAGAGATGATATCCAGGGATGAAGAATTTGAACTGATGGCCCCGGTGACCCTTAACCTGGTTTGCTTTCGCTATAAACCCAAAGGAATCGTTGATGAGGATGAACTGAACAAGATCAATGAGGATTTGCTGAAAAGGATCAACAAAAGCAGCAAGGCATATATGACCCACACGAAAATCGACGGGAAATTTGCCATCCGGATGGTGGTAGCGCAGACGAATGTGGCAAAGAGACATGTTGTCAATGCCTGGAAGTTAGTTCAAAGTTCAAAGGGTAAAGTTCAAAGTTGAGTTTTTAGTTTTTAGTTTCTTGTTTCTTGTTTCTTGTTTCTTGTTTTTTGATTAAAGTTTTTTGTAATGAAAGATAGTCGGCCGTTGTATAAGATCTTTTCTTCCGTTCCGCCGGGTTACGATCTGATCAACCGGCTGTTCACCTTGCGCCGGGATGAGCGGTGGCGAAGGAAGACAGCCCTGCTTATTTTGGAAGATAACCCACAGCGCATAATGGATCTGTGCACCGGCACGGGCGACCTGGCCATGCATATTGCCGGTATTGCGAAAGCCGGGGTTGAAATTACCGGTTTTGATTACAGCCGGCCCATGTTGGATATTGCCGAACAGAAAGCACAGAAATCCCACGCCGGAAAGATAGGTTTCGTTTTGGGCGATGCGGCCGAGATGCCTTTTACGGATGGATATTTTGATGCCATTGGAATAGCGTTCGCTTTTCGCAACCTGACCTATAAAAATTCAGATTCCGAAAAATTCCTGGCGGAGATATTCCGGGTTCTCAGACCCGGCGGAAAATTCGTCATAGTGGAAAGCAGCCAGCCTGCAAATCGTCTCTTACGGTTCTTATTCCATACGTATACAAAAACGATGGTGTATTACCTGGGCAGCTGGATCTCAGGGAACAAAACCGCATACCGCTACCTGGCCAACTCTGTGATTGATTATTTCACGCCGGTGGAGGTGAGAGTTTTATTACAGAAATCCGGTTTTGCTGAGGTTCGTCACATTCCGCTAATGGGTGGCGTGGCGGCGATTCATGTGGCCAATAAAAAGTGACTTTTTTCTCAAGGTGTTTTTTCAACAGGGATAATCTCCAGTTCCACAAGGGCTCCTTTTCGGAGCACTTTTATCTGCAGTGGTTTGTTGATCTTTTCTGCGGTAAGCACCCGGAAAAGCCCCGGTGAACCGGTGATCATCTGTCCGTCAAAATCGACGATGATATCTCCTTCGGCCAATTGTGCCTTTTTGGCAGGTGAATTTTCGTGAACGCCTGACACCAACAGACCTTTGGTATTGGTGAGCCGATGGAAATTCCGGAGGCGCGGGTGGATCTCGATTTCCTGGATCATGACACCCATGTAGGCCCGGGTGACTTTTCCATATTGCATAAGCTGCCTTGCGATCTCTTTGGCCATGTTGATATCGATGGCAAAGCTGAGCCCCTGCGCGCCGCCAATTATCGCAGTATTGATCCCGACGACCTCCCCGCTGGTATTGATAAGCGGGCCCCCGGAATTGCCGGGGTTCAGCGGGGCATCTGTCTGCAACACATTTTCGATCACCTGTCCGCCGGCGGTGCGCAAAGTCCGGCCGACACCGCTCAGAATGCCGGCGGAGACCGAATGCTGGTAGCCCAGCGGGTTCCCGATGGCAATCAAAAGCTGGCCGATCCGCAATTGCTGTGAATCACCCAGTGTAGCGACGGAATAGCCGTTCCCGTGAACTTTCAAAATAGCTATATCCGAATCAGGATCTTTACCGCTGATGGAAGCTTCCAATTCGGTTCCGTCGAGGAGTATGACCCGGATAAGGCCGGCCTTGGCGATGACGTGCGCGTTGGTGAAGATCAGACCGTCACTCGAAAATACAAATCCGGAGCCGCTGCCCGCAGGCATTTTCCGGTTATTATGCAACCGGAACACATCGATCTTGACCACCGCGTTCTTGATCTGATCAATGGCAGTGATGATGATCTTTGAGAATTCGTCCATGATTACAAAAATAAGACGCTTCTTTTCATACCTGGTATTTTTACGCTAAAACTATAAAATAATAGGTAAGTTTGCCCAAAACGTTTCCGATTTTTTATCCTATGACGAAGAAGAACATATTCGACCGGATGCTTGCTTTTGTCGAAAAGGCAGGTAACCTGCTGCCGCATCCTGCCACATTGTTTTTCATTTTTGCACTGCTTGTCTTATTGTTTTCCTGGCTGGCCAGGCTGGCCGGTTTTCACGCGATCAACCCGGCTTCAGGGGAATGGGTTGAGGTCAACAACCTGTTGACGCGCGACGGGCTGCACCGGATCATCCTTGAACTGGTGACGAATTTCACCAGTTTTGCACCGCTGGGGATAGTGCTGGTAGCGATGCTGGGAATCGGAATTGCCGAAAGCAGCGGGCTGATCGGAACGGTGATCAGGTTACTGGTCTTATCTGCGCCAAAACGCCTTTTGACTTTTGTACTGGTTTTTGCCGGCATCCTCAGCAATACGGCCAGTGATATCGGTTATGTCCTGTTGATCCCGCTGGCGGGGACCATTTTCCTGGCTGTCGGTCGGCACCCGGTGGCGGGGATGGCAGCCGCTTTTGCCGGCGTATCGGGCGGATTCAGCGCCAACCTGATCCTGGGGACCATCGATCCGCTGTTGACCGGGCTTTCAGAGGAGGCAGCCCATATCATTGACCCGGAATATCTTGTAAATCCCACTGCCAATTACTATTTCATGGTGGTTTCGACTTTCGTCATTTCAATTAGCGGCACCTGGGTCAGCGAACGCATCGTGGAACCGCGACTGGGAAAATACGAAGGGGATGTGCTTCCTGACAAGATTGAACCCATGAACAAGGCGGAGAGAAAGGGCTTGCGATATGCCCTGTTAACCCTTCTGCTACTGATCGTTTTAGTAGCGGTGGCCATTATTCCGTCCAATGGCATCCTTCGCGGCAGCGACGGGGGATTGCTCAGTTCACCATTAATAAAGGGCGTCATTGCTTTCCTGGTCTTTTTTGCAGCGCTGCCCGGACTTGCCTTTGGAATAGGAGCGGGTAAATTCAAGGATGATGCCAGCGTAGTGCATGGCATGACCACTACCATGAAGACGCTGGCGGCTTATATTGTGCTGGTTTTTTTCGCGGCACAGTTCGTGGCCTATTTCAGGTGGTCCAATCTCGGTTTGATCATTGCCATCAAGGGAGCGGAAGGCTTGTCCGCTTCCGGGCTAGGGCTGATCCCGATGATGCTTTTGTTCATCATCCTTTCGGCATCGCTGAATATGCTGATGGGCAGCGCATCTGCCAAATGGGCCCTGCTGGCACCTATCTTCATCCCAATGTTCATGCTGATGGGATATTCCCCGGAACTCTCTCAGGCGGTTTATCGTGTTGGCGACAGCGTTACCAATATTATCTCTCCCATGATGAGCTTTTTTGCCCTGATTATCGTCTTTATACAAAAATATGACTCCAGGGCCGGCATAGGTACGATCATCTCAACCATGCTGCCCTATTCCATCATCTTCTTCCTTGTCTGGACAGTGCTCCTGATTGCCTGGCTGATGCTGGGGCTTCCCCTCGGCCCCGGCGCCGGAATATATTATGGAAATTAAATACGTGGAATCATAACTTTTTTCCAGAATAATAGTATAACCTATTTGCAACTTTCATGATTAATTTATCCGGACTAAGATCCATGCAATGAGTAATATATATATTTTTGCTTGCGACTTACCGGACTAACCGATAACCACTACTATAACCTATCGGACGATGAAAAAGAGGATACTATTTAATACTGGACAAGCCGGTCAGTGCCATTTACCCACCCAAAGGGCATTATTTTTTTTGTTCCTTTTCACAATTTTATTTTCAGGGCTGCTATCCATTTCACAGCCTGTTGTAACTGTCAGGTTTGCCAACCCGGAATATGATTGCGTCACCCAAATCTATACCGTTGATGTTGAATTTCAGTCAGATACGCCTGGTGAGCAGTTATTCGGGATGAATGTGTTTTTTAATTACAACGATAATGATGTGGAATTCATTTCATTTGGTGAATTTGTTACCGGTTATGGAGCAGTGAACCCTAACCCACCTGAAGTAACCCCCGGGACAGCATATGCTGGTGGGCTTTTATTCGGTTTTGATGGTCCGTACGAATTTATCAACGGGGCCATTCAGAAAATAGGTACGGACTCCTTAATCCTTTCCACGACTTCATGGACGAAGATATTCAACATGAGTTTTTTGATCGATGACCCCGGGTCTTTCAATTCCAGTAATTTTTGCCCGAGTCTTGTGTGGGATTTAAAAGAGTATCCTTCTCAGGGTGGGATCATCAATCCTGGTGGTATTGTAATAACCCTGGTTGGATCACCTAATGTGGTAGCTATCCCAAATGCTGTTCAATTCAACTGGCAATATGGTGGGACGCCGGGATTTTATGGCAATCCCGTTGAAACCGATTGTATTTCCACCATGTGTGGAATTGCCCCGGTAACCAATCTGCCTTTGAGCTTTATAATGTCTCCGGGTTTTGTGGACATTCCTGTTTCGGTAACGGGATTCGAAAACATAACCGGATTCACCCTGACATTTGAATACGATCCGGCAACGATGACTTTCGAAAATTATACCGCTCATGCCATATTTAACGGTGCATTGGTTGTGACGGATGCCCAAAGCTCCGGCGGGATGCGAAAAATTAACCTGAGCTACTCAGGTGATGCCATTTCATTACCAGACAGTTCATCACTGGCTGTTATTCAATTTGATTTTATAACAGGAGAAACGGCGCTTAACTGGTTGACCGACGGGGTTTCATGTAAATATTACGGGCCCGGGAATGTTCCTCTGCCAGATACACCCTATCCCGATTTCTATTACAATGGTTCAGTGACATTGATGTTGGCCCCGGTAACAAAAATTGATTCAGCTTTCGCAAAAGAGGGTGATTATGTCACTTTCCCGGTGAGAGTTTGGAATTACAATAATATTCAGGGAGGTTCTCTGACCCTGGACTTTGATACCGCTTCCCTTACTTACTATAATGCGACTCCCAACGCGGCACTGAATGGCTCATTCTCTGCCCAACTCCTCAGTTCTGACAGGCTTGGCATGTCTTGGTCAGGTAACAGCGTAAGCCTGCCTGATGAAAGTGTACTGGTATACGTGACTTTCATTTATTCCGGTGGGGTGGTGCCACTGGTCTGGTTTGATGATGGGGCATCTTGCCAATATATCTGCGGGAATTCGGGCTTGCCCCTGTATGATATACCCTTTTCCACATATTATATCGATGGAAATGTTGCCCCTGCGGAATTTGTTTGGACCGGTAATTATTCCGGAGAGTGGGGCAATCCTGCCAACTGGCTGGATAATATTGTCCCCGACCGCTTTACCAATGTGACCATCGATCCTTCCTTTTCACGATCTGATTACTGGCCGACATTTCCTGGTGATTTCACCCTGGGGGTTCATTGTAAGAACCTGTTCCTCAATGATAATGTCCAATTCATCGTTACGGGCAATTTCACCATCAGTCCGGGCCATATACTGGAAATGGGGTCGGGTGTGCTGCATATCGGAGGTGCATGGACAAATTCAGGGACGTTCATACCAGGAACAGGTACTGTCAGGTTTAACGGACCCGATCTTGCAGAGATAGCAGAAGGGGTTTCACCTGCAAGTTATATTGCAGCCTATATTCTTTCCACTTTTGAGGAAAATATGATACCCATTTCAGGGGGCAATGCCGGACCAACGGGTGATAATGCGCACAGCGATGTTTCCATCGGATTTGACTTTAATTTTCTTGGCACTGTATATTCCCAGGTCAGGATCAATACAAACGGCTGGCTGTCGATGAACCTGTCGGGTGATGATGCATCGTCTTTTGACAACAACTTATTGTTTGAAACATTTGGCCCCAGCACAGTTCTGGCTCCCTGGTGGGATGATCTGTTAGCAGATGGATCAAGCAGTATTTCTTATATCACCACAGGTGTCGCACCTGAACGCGTATTTACAGTGGAATGGAAAGATATACTTACCTATTCCTCTGGGTCGACGGTAAGGTTGAATTTCCAGGTCAGACTATATGAAACAACCAATGTCATTGATTTCTGTTACGGAGATAAATCCGGAAGCACTCACAATGCACTGGAAGGTGCATCCATTGGGATAAAAGATGCTATAGGAGGCCCTGGGAATTTCCTGGAAGCCACCCTGAACACAACACACATTGCTTTCCCTTGTATACGTAGTGAGATTGATTGGCCTGCCACCAATTACAGATATACGCCCCCTGTTGAGAATTACACCGAGATTTTCCACCGGGTTGTTGTAGAAAAATTGAACGGCGAGCTGGCCATTCAGAAAGGGACACAGGTAACAGGCACTAATTGATATTCATCAATTCATCCTGATCAGTTTTTTAACGACAACATCATTCCCTGCTGAGATTTTCAAAAAGTACTTCCCTGCAGGCAGGTGAGCTATGTCAAACGCCATGGTTTCAGAACCGGCATCTGCATTGAACAGTATCTCAACAATTTGCCCCGTCATATCAATTAACTCCACTTTTTTCAATTCACCTTTGAACCTTGAACTTTGAACTTTGAACTTCCCCGTTGTGGGGTTCGGATAAACATCTGCAACCAGATTCGTTTCGGTTTGTGGAATCCCTGTTTGAATATCCCATATGGCTGTGGCGAGTCCGCGGCCGTGGGTTGCTGCCAGCACGGTATTATCCGATTTCCTGATCTGCAGCATGTCCACCCTGACGTTTGCCAGTCCTTCGATATCCTGTGTCCATTCAGTGCCGGATTCATCCAGGTTAGTGGAGGTCCAGATGCCCAATTCGGTGGCGAGCATGGCATGTTTGCTGCTATTGGGGTGATATATCGCCCAGCGGACCGGCATATCGGGCAGGTTGGCCTCTTTTTCAACCCAGGTTGCTCCGCTGTTATAAGTTTGCCAGACGGAAGAGACACCATAGTTGGAAAATGTCACCAGCAAGGTATCATCCGAGCCACCGATAGCAATACTTGAGATAGCCCCGGCCGGAAAATCATTACCGGTGATCTCTGTCGCTTGCGGTATACCGTGTGCGTTTTGCACCCGGAATAATCTACCGTTCAGCGAGCCGACAAACAGATTGGCTATACCGGATGGCGAGTGTGGACTATACTTGACTGCACTGAAATAGACATTCAACCCGGTGTTCAGGTTTAAAAAGCTGCCACTGGGATTGTTCGGGATATTCCTGATGCGCAGGATCTGGTTGGCCTGGCTGCCACTGAAGGAACAGGCGTTGGCATAGATAGCGTTGTTCTTGTAATCGTAATCGGCCGGGCTGACAAATGTTCCGCTCGACCAGTCGGCCATCGATTTATACCAGTTTCCGTTCAGGAATAGGGTATAGCGATTATAATAATAGGATGTAATCATGTATTGCGGTTCATTTTCATCGATAAAGCAGCAGGCCCCGTCACCGCCGTCTATCATGTCGAAAATGGTCAGCGGGGTGCCGGTGTGATAGAGTGTCCCATTATCTTGAAGTCCCCCGACATACTTAACAGAACCGGCATCAGGATGGATGGCGCAGGTATAAAACTGCAATGATCCGAAACTCAGGTTTTTTTCCTGGAAAACAGGAGGTGTTACTGATGCCTGGTTAGTATAAAATATACCGCCATCGGTTGATACCAGCAGTTCATTGGACGATCCCGGCTTGAATTCAAAATCATGGATATCGGCGTGCACATAATCATCGCCACCGCCATAGTACATCCCTCGCCAGTCCGACGCCTGGGTCCAGTTATTCCCGCTGTTTGTCGATTTATAGACATCCAATCCTCCGATATAAAGTGCATCGGGGTTATTCGGGTCGACACCTGCTGCCAGGGCATGCCAGCCGATGGTAGCCCAGTGGTAATCCCCACCTGTCGGGACCGGTTTGGAAATCCATGTGAGACCTGCATTGTCTGATCTGAGTATGTATCGTCCGCGGGTGTATACAAAACCATTGCTGCTATTGATATAACCTGCATCCAACAGCGCATAGACAACATTCGGATCGGAAGGGGCGCTGGCCAGCACTACCCGGTTGGGGACATAATAATCGGGGTTGGACTGGATGATGGCCACATAGTCATCATAAACTGTCCACGTCCCGATAATACCCTGGTCAGAGTAAAGAATGCTTGCGCCACCCTGGTTGTTAAGGTTCGGCATGGTACCGACCATGAGCCGGTTGCCGGTAGTAATTTCAATATCTGCCACAGCGTAAGGATGGTTTGAGCCCGAAATCAAAGGTAGAACCTGCATCCAGTTCTGGCCGCCGTCGACAGACCGGTACAGCCCGTCGGAAGGGACACTCTGGTGCGAACCGTGATAGATGCCGGAAGCGACCCCGGCGTAGATGACGCTGTTCCCGTTTTCATTGCGCACGGCAATATCGGTGACGAATTTCCAGTTCAGGGTGGAGGGCATCTGCTGCCAGGTTTGGCCTCCGTCGGAAGATTTGAAGATACCTGCACCGATGGCGGAGGATTCCCGGTAAATTACACGTGCTGTGAAAGCCTCACCGGTGCCGACATAAAAGGTCATGGGATCGTTGGGGTCATAAGTTATACTGCTGACAGCCAGTGAGGGCCAGAAGTCGCCCACCGGTATCCAGGATGACAGATTACTTGTAATGTTATTGTTATACCATAATCCTCCGGTCACTCCGCCGGTCCATACCTTGTTCCCTCCCGGAGCGTTAGGATCGTACATGATCACACGCGCCCGTCCACCCATATTTGACGGAACAATATTCCATTGCAATGAACTGCCTGATTTGATCGCAGGGGCCTGCTGTTGTGTGAGTTTTTTATAGGCCTGATAAAGTCTTTCAACGGGAACTCGCTGCTCAGCCGGATCGACTGTCTGCAGGAAGTCCTGGAAAACTGCTAAATGCGGCGCATCAAATGATTTGCCATCCGATCCGGATGCCGGAATATCAACATGTTTTGCTGATTCTATAAGGAAAGCTGTGTGTTTTTCTCTTTCATCCTCCTTTTTACGAAGGATAAAGAAGCTTGTGATCAGCAATAGAGCCACGGTGGTGATCAGAATTACCGTCAGGAAGTTTGTTTTCATAAAGATGGAGCTTAATTAAATAGTTTTGATGAGCTTATGACCGGGGTTTTCCGGTATGTAATTTACCATTTATCGAAATGAATGCGTTCTGACAGGTATCTTTCCTCCGTTTGACGTTCTTCGTCAGGGTATCCCAATGAAATCATGGATACGGGGATAATATTCGGAGGAAGCTTGAACAATTCTGAGATTGTCTTTACACGATCTTCGCGGGGATGAACGCCCAGCCAGACAGCTCCCAGCCCCAGTTCATGGGCGGCCAGCAAAATATTTTGCGTAGCCGCGGAGCAGTCCTGGATCAGGAAACTTTCAGCGTCTTCGGTATATTTATCGCCGCAAACAATAATAGCCCGCGAAGCATGTGACAGCATGTTCCAGGCAGAAGCCGAGTCGGCCAATGCAAGGAGAAGTTTATTATCCCCGACGATGATAAAATGCCAGGGTTGGCGGTTCCTTGCTGATGGGGCATACATCGCGGCCCTGAGAAGCAGTTCATAATGTTCCTCCGGAATGTCTTTGCCGGAGTATTTCCGGATACTTCTGCGGGAAAGAATTGTCTTCAGGGTTTCCAATTTACCGTCCTCCGCAATAAATATTGAGTGCCTCCTGGGCCTTGAAAGATCCGAGGGCCTTTGCCTGCCGCCAGTCGTTGCAGGCCTGGACGGTATCACGCAGGTAGAAATTGGCAATGGCGCGGTTGAAGTATGCCTCCGGGTAATTGGAATTGATGAATATGGCTTTTGTAAAGTCATCCACTGCCCCCCTGTAATCTCTCAACTGGCCTTTGCAGATACCCCGGTTGTACCAGGCGGTGGAATAGGCTTTGCTCTTTATGATGGCATTGGTGTAATCCTGTAAAGCCCCCTTGTAATCTTCCTTGTAATACTTTGTCAAACCGGAATAGAGAAAAGCCGTGGTATCGGAGGGGTTAATACGCAATGCCTGGTCGAAATCCTCTTGAGCAAGATCATAATTTTCCTGGCTGTAATAGGCAAATCCCCGGTTGAACCAGATCCGGCCGTTGTCAGGATCGGCTTCTATGGCACGGCTAAGGTAATCTATCCCTTCATCATATTTCCCTCCTTTGACCAGTTCCAGTCCCCTGCTGAAAAGGGTGGAGGCAGCTTTCTCAGCGTCACCGGGCATTTTATATGTACCCGTGGGATCAGATGCTGTCACACCTTCCTGTTCCGGGCTGACAACTGCCGTGATATCCTTCGTTTGCTCACTGGCAGCTTTTTCAGTGCCTGATTGACAGGCAATAAGAAATAAAAGTAAAGTAATCAGAATGGAGGCAGTTAAAGTTTTCATAAGATATCATTTGTTAAGGTTTGACAAAAGTAAAGAATTTAATCGATGACCCTTTTTATATGATATTTTCCCGAAATCTTCGTAAACTTGCACACTAAAATATCCAAAGGATAGCATATAAGTGTTTTCGATGAACGGAAAGCCCGGCGCATTAAATATTCGAGTGATCTGCATTACGATTTTTATGATCGCTTTTACTGTTTTTGCAAGGGCAGTAGAAACTCATGATACAGACACTTCTCATCAGCCTGGGAATAAAAAATTCAATGCCGGCAGGCTGATGATCGATCACATCGTAGATGCTTATGAGTGGCATATCCTGGACATTGGCAAAACGCATGTTTCCGTCCCGTTACCGGTCATATTGATCTATGAAGGGAAGTTTCATGTATTCATGTCATCCAAGTTTCATCATGGGCATGATTCCTATGCAGGATTTAAGATTGAAGATGCAGGATCCAGAAAGGGAAAGATAGTTCGTGTAAAAGAGGGGACGATGGAAACGGATGTGCAGGCCGGAATGATCCTTGATTTTTCCATTACCAAGAATGTTTTTGGCATTTTTGTCAGCGCGATCCTGCTGATCCTGATCTTCACATCGGTAGCGAAAGCCTATACGCGCAGACAGGGGCAGGCGCCCAAAGGTTTACAGTCGTTCCTCGAGCCTGTCATTCTGTTCATTAGAGATGATGTTGCCCGTGCCGCTATTGGCAAAAAGGCCGATAAATTCATGCCTTATTTGATGACGCTCTTTTTCTTCATCTTTTTAAATAACCTTCTGGGATTGATACCGATATTTCCATTCGGGGCCAATGTCACCGGAAATCTTGCCGTTACAGGCGGCCTTGCGCTGATGACATTCCTCGTTACAAATTTTAGCGGCAACAAGAATTATTGGGCCCACATTTTCAACACACCCGGCGTCCCCTGGTGGCTCAAATTTCCATTGCCACTGATGCCCATCGTTGAAATACTGGGGATGTTCACCAAGCCCTTTGTTCTGATGGTTCGTCTCTTTGCCAACATTACCGCAGGCCACCTGGTGATCCTTGGTTTTATGAGTTTGATATTTGTGTTTTCTAATATGCAGGCCTATCTTGGATTAGCGATGGCGCCTGTTTCAGTCGCTTTCGGTATTTTTATGAGTTTTCTTGAGTTGTTGGTGGCATTTATTCAGGCTTATGTATTTACATTACTATCGGCATTATATTTTGGAATGGCAGTAGAGGAGCATCATTAGTAAATTTGGATTTATTCATCTTTAAATCAATATATTATGGATCTTATGTTAGTTTTATTACAAGCAGCGACCGATCTGACGCCCATTGCAAAGATGGGTGCCGGTTTTGGCGCGGCAGTAGCCACCATTGCTGCTGGTTTTGGCATCGGTAACATTGGACGCAGCGCCGTTGAATCGATTGCCAGGCAACCTGAAGCGGCAGGGGACATCCGTTCGAATATGATCATCGCGGCAGCGCTGATTGAAGGGGTGGCCTTTTTTGCCATTGTGATCTGCCTGCTGATCCTGTTTGTATGATGAGTAATGGTCGAAAAGCATCCCGGCGGTTGGCCGGGATGCCATCGGCTTAAACATGAAATCTAAGTTGCGATAATATGGAACTGATTCAACCCGGTTTGGGGCTCATTTTCTGGATGACCCTGTCATTCCTGGCCGTATTTTTTATCCTCCGGAAATATGCCTGGAAACCGATCCTGAAGATGCTCCGGGAGCGTGAGGAATCCATTGACAAAGCGCTGCATGCTGCCGACCAGGCAAAGCTGGAAATGGAACAATTGAAATTCGACAATGAGATCCTGCTCAGGGAAGCCAAAAATGAACGGGACGCGATTTTAAACGAAGCCCGGAAAATCCGTGATAAAATTTTTGAAGAAGCAAGAATGAAGGCCAATGAAGATGCCCAGCGCATTATTGAGAATGCCAGGGATAGGATTGAAAACGAAAAAATGGCGGCCATTGTGGAACTGAAAAACCAGATCGCCCTTCTTTCCATCGAAATCGCCGAAAAATTGATCAGGGAGGAGCTTTCTCATGATAAGAAACAGGAGGGACTGATTAAAAAGATGCTTGACGAAATAAAATCAAATTAATCATTTTATCCATGCTGGGTTCCATTATAGCGGAAAGGTATGCCAAAGCACTCTTCGATCTCGCCCTTGAAACAGGGAAGCTTGAAGAGGTAAGGAACGATATGGCGCTCATGCTGGAGGTCATTCAAATATCCAAAGAATTCAAGCACCTTCTGGCCAGCCCTATATTCAGGCCGGATAAAAAGATCGGTGTCATGGATTCGATATTTAAGGATAAAATCGAGACACTGACGAAGAAGTTTTACCATCTTATAGTCCAGAAGCGCCGGGAAAAATACCTGCACAACGTCGTACGCCAATTTATCGAAAAATACAAGGATTATCATAATATTGTGACACTTGAGCTTAGGTCTGTCGTACCGGTTCACGATGACCTGCAAAAGAAAATCATTGAGATCATCGAGCAACGGGAGCAGGTACAGGTAGAATTGGTGGAGATACAGGATGAATGCCTGATAGGCGGTTTCATTATTACATCCAAAGACCAGCGGTACGATGCCAGCCTGAAGTCGGCGATTAAAAAACTGAAAAGGGAATTCGAAGAAAATTTATACATCAGGGAATTTTAGAATTGTATCATGAACATGGGACAGATCAAACCTGCTGAGATATCTGCCATATTACGGCAGCAGCTGGCGGGATTCAAAGATGAACGGACACTTGAGGAGGTTGGGACGATACTGGCCGTCGGCGATGGGATTGCCCTGGTTTACGGGCTCAGCAATGCCCAGGCCGGTGAGTTGGTCAATTTTGAAAAGACAGGCGTGAAAGGGATTGTGTTAAACCTGGAGGTTGATAACGTAGGGGTTGTATTGCTGGGCCCATCCACTAACCTGAATGAAGGCGACAAGGTCATACGGACCAATCATATTGCGTCCATTGCTGTGGGCGAAGGGATGCTGGGCCGCGTTATCAATACCATTGGTGATCCGATCGACGGGAAAGGGGAGATTGGGGGAGAGAAATTCGAAATGCCTCTTGAGCGCAAGGCGCCTGGGGTCATTTACCGTCAGCCGGTGAATGAGCCATTACAAACAGGCATCAAGGCGATCGATGCTATGATCCCGATCGGACGGGGTCAGCGCGAATTAATCATCGGGGACCGCCAGACCGGGAAAACAGCCATTGCCATCGATACCATTATCAACCAGAAGGAGAATTACGAGCAGGGCAAACCGGTTTATTGCATCTATGTGGCTATCGGACAAAAGGGCTCATCGGTTGCGCAAACGGTAAAAACGCTGGAAGATTTTGGCGCTATGCCATATACAATTGTGGTATCGTCAACCGCATCCGATCCGGCTGCCATGCAATTTTATGCACCTTTTGCCGGAGCAGCCATTGGGGAATATTTCCGTGATACAGGAAGGGCTGCGCTTGTCATATATGATGATTTGTCAAAGCAAGCGGTGGCTTACCGTGAGGTTTCATTGTTACTGAGAAGGCCCCCTGGCCGTGAAGCTTATCCCGGCGACGTTTTTTACCTTCACTCCAGGTTGCTGGAGCGGGCCGCGAGGATCATCTCGGCTGATACTATCGCCAGCCAGATGAACGACCTACCTGCATCCATAAAAGACAAGGTAAAAGGCGGCGGCTCTTTAACGGCACTGCCGATCATTGAAACCCAGGCCGGCGACGTTTCTGCCTACATCCCAACCAATGTGATCTCCATCACCGACGGACAGATCTTCCTCGAAACAAACCTTTTCAACGCGGGTATCCGTCCGGCTATCAATGTCGGTATTTCGGTTTCGCGGGTGGGAGGATCGGCACAGATCAAATCGATGAAGAAAGTCGCCGGTACGCTGAAGCTTGACCAGGCGCAGTTCCGTGAGCTGGAGGCATTCTCCAAGTTTGGTTCCGACCTTGACCCGGCTACCAAAGTCGTATTGGATAAAGGACGGCGCAACGTGGAAATCCTCAAACAATTGCTTCACGACACGATGCCGGTGGAGAAGCAGGTGGCTATTATATTTGTCGGAACCCGAGGCCTGCTGAAGAATGTACCCCTGGAAAGTATAAAGGATTTTGAGACCGAATACCTGCATCACATGGAAGAAAACCACGACAAGGTGCTTCAGAATATTAAGGCGGGTATTTTAAGTGATGAAGATATCAAGCTGATGGAAACAGCAGCGAAGAATGTAGCAAAGAAATACGAGAGATAATCGTGCCTAGCTTAAAAGAAGTAAGATTACGGATCGAGTCGATCAAGTCGTCGGAGCAGATCACCAGCGCTATGAAGCTGGTTGCTGCAAGCAAGCTGCGCCGTACGCAGAATGCTGTGCAGGCGTTGACACCCTATGCGGCCAAGCTCAGGGAGATACTTGAAAACCTCAGCACAAGCCTCGAGAACACAGAGACCGCCGTCTATGCCGCGAATCGACCTGTTGAAAGGGTCCTGCTGATCGTGATCACCTCTAACCGCGGGCTTTGCGGACCATTTAACAGCAATGTGATCAAGGCGGCAAAATCTTATATTGAAGCGAATTACAACGAAATAAACCAGAGGGGGGATCTCGATTTATTCACGATTGGACGCAAAGGAACCGAATTTTTCCGAAAGCACGAATACAATGTGGTCAGGGATGAACAGGCTGTTTTCGATGCAATGAAATTTGAAAATACCACCAGTATAGCAGAGGATCTGATGGCTGATTTTGCCACCGGCAAATACGACAGGATCGAAATGATTTATAATCACTTCAAGAACTCTGCCCAGCAGGAGATCAACATTGAACAGTATCTTCCCATCATCTCTGAGCAACCGGCTGAAGTAATGAAACAGCCAACGGATTACATTTTTGAGCCGGAGAAAAAAACCTTGGTGCGGGAACTGATACCGAAAATATTAAAGACACAATTCTACAAAACGATCCTCGATTCCTATGCCGCCGAGCATGGTGCCCGGATGACTGCCATGGCCCAGGCTACTGATAATGCGCAGGAGCTGCTGAAACAATTAAAACTCTCTTACAATAAAGCTCGCCAGGCGGCGATTACTAAAGAACTGTTGGAGATCGTCAGCGGAGCGGAAGCGCTGAGAGGTTGAAAAATAAGAGACATTCATGGACATTAGCTCGCTGCGCTCGCGACATTGATTGACATTATGCGAAACAAAATACATGAACTTAAAATTTAAAAATCATGATTTCTAAAAAAGTAGAAAAAGCAATCAATGATCAGATCAAGAAGGAAGAATACTCTTCCAGACTTTATCTGGCGATGGCATCCTGGTGCCAGAAGAACGGTTTTCCGGGAGCGGCAGCATTTCTCTATACCCATTCCGACGAAGAGCGCATGCACCAGTTGAAGCTCGTTCATTACCTGA
>JAHYJL010000207.1 GCA_019429045.1 Bacteroidales bacterium | reverse complement strand
GCCCCCATTTTTCCGGAATCGTGGCATTCTGCACAACCGATCACCGTATTGTCAAGGTCATCCCTCACCTTGCCGCCAGGGTCATCGCCTTTGCCAAACTGGTGCATTTCCCGTTCACGGATCCGCTCATCCGTGGCCATGGAGCCGGCCGGGTGGCAATCGACGCATTTCATCCCTGCGCGGAGATGCACATCGGTCCGCGGCGAATAGTTGGCTCCCCGCTTTTTCCAACCCGGCTGGGCATGGCAAAACAGGCAGGCTTCATTCCGGGGCTCTCTCACGATGTGGGGAGACAACCGGCCATCAGCATCAAACTTTGAAAGATCATACATCACGGTTACTTCATCATTCTTGTTCACCGCACCGGTAACCCTGGCCCATCCGGATGCGGCCGTAGCTGCCCACTTGAAATTCAGTTGCTTCAATTGCTTTTTCCGCTCATTATTTTGATAACCCGGCTGATGGCATATCATGCAATCACCACCAGCACGCCGGTTTCGCTCCAGCGGGCCTGGTAATAATCCCCGTCGAAGTCATTCACGCCACCCGGCTCATACCCCATCTCCACCATGAAACGGTCATAACGGTTCCCTTTCCGGTCGAACTCAGCGGGCCCGCCGCCGGGGTGACAGTCGCCGCAACCGGCCGTGATGAAGGAAAAGGAGGTCATGTCCATCAACCGGGCCGAGTTGTTTTCCTTCTGGGACAGGTAGCGGTACAGCGGCGCCGGTGAGCACCAGTTCCCGCCGTAATTGCCCGGGTGAGAGACCCATTGATAGCGCTCGGCATAAGTCCCGGTGGCCATTTCATCCTTTCCCTGCTGGAAGTGATAGCCCTGCGTGATCTTCTCATAATCATGGCATAAACCGCATGTCTGCCGCGTCTAGTAAGGCTTATCTGAATTTTCGCCGCTAACCGGGTTGATGATATTGCCGTCCTCATCATAAAGAAAAAAAGGCGGGCAAACGGTCGACTGGCCGATCCAATCCTCATCAGGCCAGGTTTTAATCGTATCGATCCTTTCAAAATTCAGGATGACCGAAAGAATAATGACCAGGAAAAAACTAAAGAGGATGAGTCCTAATTTGAGTTTCATAGCTGTATATCTTAAGGTTTGGATTTCTTATTGAAATCAGATGGAACCGTAAATCAAACCCGAAATGGTAGCCATGATAACCACCAAAACCACGTAAACGACTGTTTTCTGCGTTCCCATAATACCTCTGATAACCAACATATTGGGTAATGATAAGGAAGGTCCGGCCAGCAACAAGGCAAGCGCCGGTCCTTTTCCCATACCGGAGGCGATCAATCCCTGTAAAATAGGCACTTCCGTCAGCGTGGCGAAATACATGAAAGCGCCGACGATGGAGGCGAAGAAATTCGAGAAGACGGAATTTCCGCCGACAAGTGCAGATATCCACTCGTTCGGGATGATACCGGCCATGCGGACATCATCATGGGTGGAGCCCAGCAGGAAACCGGCCACAATCACCCCCAAGGCCAGTAAGGGCATGATCTGTTTGGCAAATTCCCAGGTCGAGATGGTCCATTCTTTATTTTCTTCATCTTGTTTATCAAACAAAGTGATCAGGCTTAACCCGGCAATACCGACGATCATGGGCACCAGGGGAGAAGGCGTCAGGACAGCGGAAACGGCGGTCGCCAATGCAGCCAGGGCAACCCATTGCCACTTGATTTTCAGGATGTAAATGAGTGAATAGACCAGCATGAGGCTGAAAACTGCCGTGATATACCATTTATTCGCCCAGATCCAGTACCACGCGCCCGAGGTTATGTCTTCGCCGGGCTTTCCCCAGTTGGCAAAAACCAGAATAAGCACCAGGGTAAAAAAGTGGAATGAGGTTTGCCACATGGGCCGTTTCTCGGGCGGGATGATGATATTCATCTGCTCGTCGGCCTTGGCTTTTTCCTCTTTCCGGTATATGATCGCCATGATGGAACCGATCACGATGGCAAAGACAACTGCACCGATGATTCGCGCCACGCCCATTTCGAAGCCCAGGATGCGGGCCGTGAGGATAATGGCCAGAATATTGATGGCGGGGCCGGAGTATAAGAACGCAACGGCGGGTCCGAGTCCTGCACCTCTTTTATGTATGCTGGAAAACAGCGGCAGGATAGTGCAGCTGCACACCGCCAGGATGGTACCTGATACGGATGCCACCGTGTAGGCCAGCCATTTTTTGGCGTTGGCGCCAAAGTATTTCAGCACGGCGCCCTGGCTGACAAAGACCGAGATCACGCCCGCGATGAAGAATGCGGGCAGCAGGCAGAGGATCACGTGTTCCTGTGCATACCATCTTGTCAGATCGAGTGTGGCGTCAACAGCTTCCTGGAACCGGAGGCTTTCCAGCGGCATGAAAAATGCCAGCAGGAAGAAGGCGACGACCCAGAAAAGGATTTTTATTTCTTTTTGCCACTCCACATCAATGTTCTCCTGTTTTCCTTTTTTGAAATTTCTATTTATATATTGATGATATAAAGTTTCTCGCTGATTTTCGCGGATTTAATCGCTGATACCGCAGATTATTATTATATGACCAGGGATGATCGGCGGAATCTGCGTGTTAATCTGCGATCATCAGCGAGAAATATTAACCGGTTTAAAAATATACCTCCACGACATAATATATCCCCACGCCGATGAACAGCACGGCGATCACCCGCCGGAACCACAGCTCAAATATCTTTATCTTATTGTACAGCGATCCGACCCCGGAGACACTGTAAGCCAGCAGCCAGGCAAAAATGATCACCGGGATACCGGTAGCGATAGCGAAAACAACGGGCAGCAGCAATCCCGACGGGCTGCCGAGCGTCAGCGGGATGAGCATGCCGAAGTAAAGGACGCCGCTGTAGGGGCAGAATGCCAGGGCGAAGATGATCCCGAGCAACAGCACGTCCCAGTAGCTTTTCATTCCTCTTTGCTGGAAACGGTCGGACAGTTTCCGGAAGAATCCGAAATTCAGCGAAAAGACCCCCAGCATGAACAGGCCGATGATGATCAGCAGCGGGCCGATAAATTTTTCACCATAGCGCTGAAAAATGCTGGATATCTGGAACTGGCTGGCACCAAAAAAGATGATCAGCGCCAGGCCAAAATAGGATATCGCCCGGCCAGCGGTGTAAACCAAGCCGTTATAAAATACGCGGTTCCGGTTCTCCAGGTCTTTGCTGATGTATCCGATGGCCGTCAGGTTGGTGGCCAGCGGGCAGGGGCTGATGGCTGTCATCAGACCTAAAATCAACGCCGACCAGACCGGCCACTGCGAATTTTCAAGAATTTGAACAAGAAAAGCCTCCATTACAACATCGGGTCAATGGCCTTCCTGATGCTTTCCTGCAATTTTTCCGGCATCCTTGTGGCATACATGAAGCCTTCAGATGTCAGGTCTTTTTTCTCCTTTCCTTTCACTACCAGCAATGCCTGGCCCGGGACCTGTAATTCTTTGGCCAGCTTTTCACCTTCAGCTTCTTCAAAATTCACCGAGTGAAAAACAATAGCTCCCGTTTCCATCTGCTTTGGGTATAGTTTTTCCAGGGCAGCTTTGGATTGGTTTTCGACGTTAGTACATGTATAGCATCTTCGTGTGGCATGGAAATAGTAAACATCAATGGTTTGCTTGCCCGCTGCCGCCAATGGTTTAGCAGCAGTTCCCTGGGCATATGATTCAGCGACCATGCCCACCATGATCATTAAAGCGATAAAAAAGATCTTTTTCATATGATGGAATTTATTTAATTTATGTATCAAGTTTTTTACCGCGGAGGCGCGGAGACACAGAGAATTTATTTTAAACAATCCCTATGCCCTACGCCCTACGCCCCCAGCAAGTCCTTCACCTGTTTGACCGACAGCAAATGCCCGGAGCTGACCACTTTTTCGTCGATCACCAGCCCGGGGGTCCGCATGATGCCATAGTTCATGATGTTGATAATGTCCTCCTCTTTCGTGACCTCCGCATCGAGGTTCATTTCCGTAACCGCTTCGCGCACGTTTCTCTCGAGGGTCTTACATTTGGGGCAACCGGTGCCAAGGATGGTGATTTTCATGAGTTTTATTTTTGCCCCCACCCTGTGAGGTTGTATCAAAAGTCAAATTTTTTATTAACCACAGAGGTAACGGAGTATGCGCAGAGAACACAGAGAATTGATTATCAATCACTAAACACTCTGTGTTTTCTGTGCCTTCTCTGCGATCTCTGT
>JAHYJL010000206.1 GCA_019429045.1 Bacteroidales bacterium | reverse complement strand
TGATCCCGTCCAAGGATTCCGCTTTCACGTTGTCATACTGGGAATCCAGTTTCAGGTTGCCTGTTTTTTCCAGTGTAAGTTCAGAGAAGCGGGATACGATCTCCAGGTTCCCTGCGCCGGCAGTTTTCAGATCGCTGTATTCAATATTGATCCTGCCATCCTTGATGAAGCCGGTCTTGGCTTTACCGAATTTAATTGTCAGGACATTGGTGTTGCTGTTCAGGTTGAATGCTTCCAGGGCGCCATACTCCAGGTTCAGTTTAACCGTTCCGTCCATCTCATCCAGGAAAACATCGCCGAATTTGTTATCGATATCAATATTGATCCAACGCGGCATCCTGATGTCGTAATCGATGGAATATTCAGCTTCGCTGATGTTGCCTACTTTCGATATCCCTGACACATCAGAGCGGTTTCCTTTCAGCTCAACGCTGATCTTATCAAAAACCTTTTCTGCCGTATCCTGACTTGAAGCTTCCACTGTAACGGTCACTTTTACCGAAACGCTGCTTTCATCCCAAACCTGGCAATTCACTTTGCCGAATTTGTTTTGTATGGTCATGATAGCGCCTTTATCTACGTCATATTTTCCCTCGTAGATCTTCGTAAATTCTTCCGCCCGCAAGCCTGTCCAAAGTATTGTTAAAATGGCAATGGCCAGGATCTGTGCGATGCGTTTCCGGTTTCTTTTGGCTGTGGTTTTGTCAATCGTTTTCATTTCTTTAAAAAATTAAATGTTGCGTAATCTGTTGAGGATATCGTCGAGTAAATCTGATTTTGTCTTGTAACTCATCAGTAATGCATTGATCAGCCTGTTGTTCTGCTGGTCTTCCCTGATCTGTTCTTCCAGTTTGACCGAAGCTGAATCTATTAGCCCGATCTCATCGCTGGCCAGTTTTTTCACGTAGGAGGCCTCCGAACTATTAGCGGCATGCTGATAGATCTCCTGGAGCTTTTCATTGGCCAGTCTGTCATAATACATTTTGGCCTCCAGCAGATCGGCGGGCAAAGCGCCTGCCGTAACGTAATTGGTGCTCTTATCCGGGCTGACCAGGTAATAGGTCAGCGAAAGCCCGATCAGCACGGCAATCACGGCTGCTACGCGATAGTATTTGTTCATGCGTGGCAGGTATTTCTTTTGGGCCACCACATGCAGGTCGTCCAGTTTCCCCTGGAACCTGTCGAGGTGGCCTGAGGAAGGCTCGGCTGCGTCGAGCAACTCCCTGTTCTTTTTAATTTTTTCTTCCAGTACTGACATGGTCTTGATCTAATTCATGTTTGACATATTCTGGCCGTTTTCCACCGCACCGAGATAATCCAGCAACTTTCTCCTGGCCCGGGAGTACCTTGTCCGTGACAGATTATAGGAAATATCCAGTATCTGCGCTATCTCTTCATGGTCATATCCCTCCAGCAAGTAAAGGGAGAGAATGACGCGGTAACTGTCAGGCAGCCGGTGGATGGCCTTCCTGATCTCTTCCACCTTTGTAGATAATACCCGGATGAAGTCCTCCTCATCCGCTTTATCCGCAATCTCAATTTCGACTTCATCCAGGTACACAAGGTCTTTGGCCTTCCGCAGTTCATCGATCGATTTGTTGATCACGATCCGTTTCAGCCAGGCGCCAAAGCTTGATTCTTCACGGTAAGTATCAATGTTTTTAAAGGCCTCCAGGAATGCTTCCTGCATGACGTCTTCCGCTTCAGCCGTATCGTTCAGTATTCTCAGTGCGGTGTTGTACATGGCCTTGTAATAAAGTTTATAAACCTGGACCTGCGCCTTCCGGTCATTCACCCGGCATCCCCTGATCAGATCCTCATGAATATTTTTAACCGTTGGTTCCAATAGGTGAAATTTTACCCTAATGTCGGAATAAAAACCAAAATGTTACACTAACTTTTTAATTTTGTGACACACCACTTAATAATTCAAAATTCAAAATTCAAAATTCAAAATTAATGTACTATATCACCGTCCTCGGCGCCGGCCTGGTCGGATTCCCGATCGCTTTTGACCTTCAGAAAGACAAAGACATTTCGGTAACCCTTTGCGATATCCGTCAGGACCGGCTAAAAGAAATAGAAAAAAAGACCGGCCTGAAGACGCGGCAGGCTGATCTCTCGGATGAATCTGCGGTAAAGGATTTAATAAAAGATGCTGATTTGGTGGTCAGCGCCGTGCCCGGGCACCTGGGGTTCAAAACGCTGGCTGCCATCATTGAGGCGGGGAAGAATGTCGTGGATATCGCCTTTTTCCCGGAAGATCTTTTTGAACTGGAAGCGCTGGCTGATGAAAAAGGTGTGATCGCCATTTCCGATATGGGCGTGGCGCCGGGGATGAGCAACGTGCTGACCGGGTATGCTTTTCATCAGCTTGACCAGACTGAAAAGGTAAGAATTTATGTGGGCGGCCTGCCGAAGATAAGGCACTGGCCTTTCGAATACCGGGCAGTCTTCTCCCCCATCGATGTAATTGAAGAATATACCCGTCCCGCGCGGTTTATCCGGGACGGGAAACTGGTTGAGATGCCGGCGCTGTCGGAACCGGAATTACTTGATTTTGAGGGGTTCGGCACGCTGGAGGCTTTCAACAGCGACGGTTTGCGGTCGCTGATCAGGACCATCAAATGTCCCGATATGATCGAAAAGACTCTGCGGTACCCCGGGCATATTGACAAGATCAAATTGCTGAAGGAATGTGGCTTTTTCTCCACGAATATGATCAATGTAAAAGGCCAGCAGGTCCGGCCGATCGACGTCACCACCCAGTTGCTGTTCCCGATGTGGGACCTGAAAGACGAAGAAGACCTTACGGTGATGAAGATCATGGTCGAGGGGATGAAAGACGGCAAAAGAAAGCGGTTCACATGGGACCTGGCGGACCGGTACGACAGGGCCACCGGGATCCATTCGATGGCCCGCACGACGGGCTATGCTGCCACGGCGGCCGTCAGGCTCGTCACCCAAGGCCTGTATACAAGGAAAGGGATCTCTCCACCCGAATACATTGGTTTCCAGCCCGAATGTGTTGCATTCATGCTGAAAGACCTGGCGGAACGCGGAGTCATCTATCACGAAAAGATTGAAACAGTCTGAATCATGCCTACCCAGCGCCAACTGTTTTATACCTACCTGGGGTTACCCTCTGCCAGTCCGCTGGGACTTGAGATTGAACGTGCCAGTGGCATTTATTTGTACGGACCCGGCGGCAAAGATTACATCGACCTGGTATCGGGCGTTTCGGTGAGCAACCTGGGGCATCAGCATCCTGACGTCGTTGCAGCGATAAAGGAACAGGCCGGCAAACACCTGCACCTGATGGTGTACGGGGAGATGATCCAGTCGCCGCAGGTGCTTTTAGCCGAAAAGCTGGCCAGCCTGCTGCCCGCGTCGCTGCAATCGGTTTACTTTGTCAATTCCGGGAGCGAGGCGGTGGAAGGCGCGATGAAGCTGGCCAAGCGGTTCACCGGGCGAAGCGAGGTCATCGCGTTTAAAAACGCTTATCATGGCGGCACGCATGGTGCGCTGAGCATCGCCGGGGATGAGCTGCTGAAGAATTCCTTCCGGCCTTTGTTGCCCGATACCAGGCTGCTGCATTTCAACAACTTCGATGACCTGCAGGCGATTACGGAAAGAACCGCCTGCGTGGTGGCGGAGACCATACAGGCCGAAGCGGGCGTCATTCTCCCTGCGGAAGGTTTTCTGCCTGCTGTGCGGAAGCGCTGCGATGAGACCGGCGCCTTGCTGGTGATCGACGATATCCAGATGGGCATGGGCCGCACCGGCAGGATGTTCAGCTTTGAGCACTACGGCATTGTACCCGACATCCTTTGCCTGGCCAAAGCCTTTGGCGGCGGGATGCCCCTGGGGGCTTTCATCGCCGCGCGGGAGATCATGCAATGCCTCACCCACGATCCTGAACTGGGGCACATCACCACCTTCGGCGGACACCCGGTCTGCTGCGCCGCTGCCCTGGCATCATTGCGCATCCTCGCTGGCACAAACCTCATCCACGAAACCGAACGGAAAGCCGCCATCTTCCTGGACCGGCTGACCGGCCATCCCGCCATCCGGGCCATCCGGCACAAAGGGCTGATGATGGCCGTCGACCTGGCAGCGCCCGGCGCCTGGCCGCAACTGATCCCGGCCTTTCTCCGCAACGGGCTGGTATCCGACGCCTTCCTCTTCCGCCCCAACTCCTTCCGCATCGCCCCGCCCCTTACCATTACCGAAGAGGAAATACACCTGGCATGCGACAGGAT
>JAHYJL010000205.1 GCA_019429045.1 Bacteroidales bacterium | reverse complement strand
TCACGGCATTTGATAAAATCATTCAGGATCATCATTGCGAGCGGATCAAGACCATCGGGGATTCTTACATGGCGGTATGCGGGCTGCCGGATGCTAATCGACACGATCAATACCGCTTCCCGCATAGAAACGGCCTCAGAGCCAATGCTCGTGATCCAAATAAAAATCTTTACACCTTAACCAGTCATATTATTTTAAGAATGACATCGACACCTATATGGAGATGAACCAGATCAACACAGTGATGGTTCTGAGTTCTGAGTTCTGAGTTCTGAGTTTTGAGTTTTGAGTTCTGAGTTTTGAGTTTTGAGTTTTGAGATAAATGCTCAGATCTGTTGCATCATCACGTTGATATCCATGGTAAAGGTGATCTTCTGGGCATTGTTGCTCAGATTGACAAAGACGCCGCTGAGTATGCCCTGGAAACGGGTGTTGTCGAGATATATGATTGAAAGCGTGGCGTTTTCGGCTCCGAAGTAATATACTGTTCCGTTGAAATTGATGCCGAAATTGGCCCATTGCCCCTCGGCGCTCGGAAAATGTACCTGGGGATTGAGGGTATAGTAAAAAACGATGCTCATAACATTCTCCGCCGCTGTTGCCTGGTTGCTGTCATCCCCCAGCACAAGATGTACATATTTTACCGTTTCGCTCACAGGCGACCAAAACCCCATGTTCGGGACGAAGGTATGGCTGTAACCTTCGAATTCCCCTTCGGCGATGGTAAGGTTGTTGACATCCTTGTCGTTATCATTTTTGCAGCCGGTATAAATAACCAGGCAAGCCAGCAATCCCGCCAGAATGATCAGATTTTTCATTTTGTCATTGGTTTTATGCTACTGTCTGCATTTCCATACAAAACTAATGGATTTGATATTAATCGGAAAAAAAAAGGGAAATATACCCGGTCTGTTTTAAAAAATTCTTAATTTCATAGTCACATTTCACATCATTCCAAATAATGAAAACTGCTGTTATTTTCAGTCTTATCATTGTTATATTCAGCCCTTTGGTTCACGGCCAGACCATCATTCCCGGCGGATATATCAGCGGGGAGTGGACGGCGGCCGGGTCACCATACCTGGTCCAGGGGAACCTGGTCGTGCATCCCGATTCCAGCCTGGCAATCGGTCCGGGGACAAATGTGCTGTTTACGGGGCCCTATTCACTGGAGATCCAGGGACAACTCATGGCCCAGGGCACCCAGGGAATGCCGGTCCAGTTTGATAAGGAGGCAGAGGTGGAGTTCTGGCGGGGGATATATTTCAACAACACCAATAACAGTGCGATGGATTCCTCCCTGCTGGTCAACTGCAATATTTCAAACTGCAAGCAGGCGCCATCGATTAACATATACAGCTCCAACAGGGTCAGGATCACGGCATGCCATATCACGAGCGGCACGGCCTTTAATGGCGGCGGGATCAACTCCTTCGGTTCGGATTTCCGGATGGAAGAGGTAACGGTGGATTTCTGCCACGCACTCGACGGCGCCGGGGTTTCCCTCGAAGCATCAAGCCCTTACATGGTCAACTGCACGATCACTAATAACCAGGCAGACGGCGCCGGCGGCGGATTTGTCATCTATAGTGGCAGCGACCCGCTAATAGAGAACTGCCTTTTTTCAGACAACGACAGCTATGGTTCGGGCGGAGGGGTGTATATCAATTCATCCAGTCCCATTTTCAGGAAATGCCGGTTTAACGGGAACAGGGGTGCGATTGCTGCCGGAAACCTTTACTCGGGAGGTGCTGTCAGCATTAAGCTCAATTGCAACCCGCGCTTTGAAAACTGCATTTTCGAAGATAACCAGAGCTACCGGGAAGGAGGCGCCATCGCTTCTTTCTCCCCCACAGAGATCATCAACTGCCTGTTTGCCGGTAATGTGGCCCTGGTCAGCGGCGGGGCGGTATATGTAGGTGCGGCCGGCATTACCGAATCACCGGTTCACAATTGTACCTTTATCAACAACGACAGCCCGCAGGGCTCCGCACTGGCATCGCTCAACCATAAAGCCCTGCTGAAAAACTGCATCCTCTGGCACCAGTCGCCCGCCAACCCCAACTCAATCATATTCCTTGATGCATCCATCCCCCGCAACATCCTGCTGGTGGTCCATTGCGATCTTCAAAACGGCCAGCAAGGGATCGAAAAAGTTCCCAATGCACAATTTACCTGGGGACAGGGAAACATCGACCTGGATCCCGAATTTGAACCCGGCACCTGTGAACTGAGTTGGAAATCGCCCTGCATCGAAGCGGGAACGCCCGACACCATCGGCCTCAGCCTGCCGGAGACCGACCTCGCCGGCAACCCCAGGTTCGTGAACATGCTCGTCGATATGGGATGCTATGAGTACCAATTCCCGGTTTCAATTCCGGGTTCCGGGTTCCGAATTCCGGGTTCCGGGTTCCGGGTTTCAGATGCTTTGAAGTTATATCCCAATCCGGCCAGGGATCACGTTTTTGTCGATGCAAGTGAGATCTCAGGCATACATGAATTGTTAATTTTTAATTCCTCCGGATCGGTTGTGCTGAGTGGAAAGATCAATTCCGGTGATATTCACAGGATCGATGTAAGCAGGCTGCCTTCCGGTTTATACATGATAATTCTCAGCAATGAAGCGTATCAGTATTCCGGTAAAATAATCATCATACCGTGAAAAAATCAACACGGATTAATCCCTATCTTTGCAAACTTTTTGTGAAACAGAAATCTGCCAAATTGACCGGAAATCATCCTGTTCCATCTTTGGCAACAAAATTGAATACTAATTGTTTATATTTCAAATTTTAAGAAAATGATAGCCCCAATCTGGATCATATTCGGCGTTTTTATGCTGCTCAGCTGGCTGATCTCCATGCAGCTGAGATCAAAATTCAAAAAATACTCGAAGGTTCCCATCAATTACAATATGACGGGAAAAGAAGTGGCGGAAAAGATGCTCCGTGACAACGGCATCATGGATGTCAAGGTTATCTCCACCCCCGGGCAGCTTACCGATCATTACAACCCGCTGAAAAAGACGGTCAATCTCAGCCAGGGGGTATATGGCAGCAGCAATGTAGCTGCGGCCGCCGTAGCGGCACATGAGTGCGGTCACGCCATTCAGCACGCCACAGCATACAGTTTCCTGATGATGCGGTCAAAACTCGTTCCGATTGTCAGTTTTACCTCCAAATGGGTGCAGTGGGTATTGCTGGCAGGCATCCTGCTTGTCCAGACAATACCTGCGGTCCTGCTCGTGGGGATCATCCTGTTTGCTATGACCACGCTGTTCAGCTTTATCACCCTCCCGGTGGAGATCAATGCCTCCAAAAGGGCCCTTGTCTGGCTCAACAGCAGCGGCATCACGAATGTTCAAAACCATGATAAGGCACAGGATGCGCTCCGTTGGGCAGCCTACACCTATGTAGTGGCAGCGCTTGGCTCCCTGGCAACATTGCTTTATTATATCACGATTTTCATGGGCAGAAAAAATTAAACATTTTTCATTGTGCATTTTTCATTTACTTTGTGAAAAATTTTAGATAATGGTTGTAATTGGAGGACGGGACATCGGCCTCAGGGATTTTCAAAAGATTCTGTTTGAAGGCGAGCCGGTTGTCCTGGATGAAAAAGCGCTGAACGATGTTGGAAACAGCTTTTTATTCCTGAAAGAATTCTCCAGGGACAAGATCATATACGGGATCAATACCGGCCTGGGGCCGATGTCGCAGTTCAGGGTGCAGGAAAAGGACCGGCTGGCGCTACAGTACAATCTGATCCGCAGCCATGCCGCAGGCTCCGGACATCCCCTGAAGGAAATTCATGTCAGGGCGCTGATGGTAGCCCGGCTCAATACATTGATGAAGGGCTACTCGGGTATCCATCCTTCTGTGGTTATCCTGATCAAAGATTTCATCAACAATGGCATTTACCCGGTGATCCCCCGCCACGGCGGTGTTGGCGCCAGTGGCGACCTCGTTCAGCTGGCCCACCTGGCCCTTGCCCTCATCGGTGAAGGGGAAGTAAGCCTTAACGGCCAGCGGATAGCCGCTTCCGAAGCTCTCTCCCGGACAGACCTTGTGCCGGTCAGCATGCATATCCGCGAAGCGCTGGCCCTGATCAACGGCACCTCCGCCATGTCAGGCATCGGTATCATCAACCTGATCTACTCCCGCCGCCTGCTCGAATGGGCAGTGACCGCCTCCGCCCTCATCAACGAAGTGGTCGAAAGCTATGACGACCATTTCTCAGTTGAATTAAACCAGGTGAAATTGCACCCAGGACAG
>JAHYJL010000204.1 GCA_019429045.1 Bacteroidales bacterium | reverse complement strand
ATGCTACCAAACTTGGAAAGCAAAGTATCATAATGGCTCAGAAAATCAAAGAATTGATAATTATTCCTGAGTTTTGTTATTGAATTTTCTGCCAAATAATGTCAGAATTTAAAAGGTTAGACACTAAGTAGGTGATCGTTAATTCTATATCTTCCATGACCTGAACCGGCAATGTAAAACTCCCGTCCGCTCCGGAAATCACCGAAATGGCTGAGCCTTTGACCTGGATGTTTGCATAAGCCAGGCCCGTATTTGTCTCTGAATCCAAAACTTTCCCTGTAATGTTTTTTTGTGCAATGATCTGTTGGGAAAAGAAAACAGCAACCAATAAGTAAATAATTCTCTTCATGTTTAAAATGTTACGTTATCGTTATGTTAAATTCGCATATCGGTAAATAAAAAAACTAATCCATTATCTCGTTCAATTCATCTATCAAATCATTGAAAGTACGTTGAATATCGTTATCGACTTCACCATACAATTTATCAAAGAACTGAACAATTTTTTCTCCTTTCCGTGTAAGTACCGTTTCTCCTCCTTTGGCTCCGCCCCTTGATCTTTCTATCAGCTTAAAACCCAGCTTTTCTTCTATGTTATTTAATTTCTCCCAGGTTTGCCGGTAAGTGTAACCCATCTGGTCGACAGCCGCTTTCAATGAACCGGTTTCCCGGATGGCTTTCAGCAGTTTCCATTTTCCTTCTCCCAGCAAACTGACCCCATTTTCAGTTTCAATCCAGAACTTGTAATCTAACCTTAGATGCAACCGGTTTACTTCCATTTGAGATGAATGAATTATCTGGGCAAACATAAGATTTATTTCAATTCCTTAATTTATTTTAAAGATTTTCTTTAGAGGCGAAGTGCAAAATAAACATATCGTATCTTTGGCCGGTTTATAATTGAATCTATATGAACAAAATGACATTATCAGGTATTGCGTTAATGGCTACCATTTCCTTTGCATCTTCCTGTCAGTTCCGTTCAGGATCACTCCTGGATGCCGTGACAGGAGCTAGTTTGACTATAGCCCAGGATGGGAACAGTTTATTTCACCAAACAGATGCGCTTAGCCTTACACCCGGAGAAATAGAGATTGCCGGCGAAGTGAAGAAGGGTGGCATGGTGGATTTTAAAAATCATTATAAAAGAGAAGTAGTAATGAAGGAGGCCATCCCGGATGAAAATGGCAATATTCAATTCAAAGGCGCATACCGTTATATCGGTTACACGTTGTTTGACTTATTACATCCGTTTATTCAGGATAAGAAGAATGCCGCACTTTTCCGTCCGGCCATTGACCTGTATGTGGTAATTCAAAATATTGATGGAGAATCGGTTGTATTCAGTTGGTCAGAAATATTTCATACTACTAACCCGCATCAGATCATGATAGCAACGGAAGCGGCCCCGATAAAGCCTTACCGTAAGGAGGTGGATTATCAGCCGGGGAGTATCTGGAAGGTTGTGGCTGCCAGTGATCTTTACGCTTACCGTGAGTTAATTAATCCGGCCACCATCACCGTGCGTTCATTTGATAAAAAAGATTACGTGATTAACCGGGACCTTGATTCTGCTAATATTCCCGCGATTTCTATTGTTGTTGAGGATGAACTGCTTCCAACTATTCAGGTGAAGGAAGACAGGGGAGGACGTATCCGTTATTATACAACTTTTTATGGCATGGGCATGGGGTATCATGAAAGTGAATATTTCGAAGGCTATGCTCTGCGGGAGTTACTCGAGGATTCTCCAGACATATTTAACAGTGAGTGGAATCGCAGTGGCCTGGTATGTTTTGCAGGGGTAGATGGCTACCGGGCCATATACAGCTTTGCCGAGCTATTCAACCGGGCCGACCAGTCTGCTCTGATTTTAACTGTGCCGGATGAACATACAAAGTGCAACGGCTCCAGGGTATTTCTTCCGGTTGATTTTTATGCCGACAGATCTGTAAAACTATTGGCGGAAATTTATTTTTTCAGGGAATTTGAATGATGGACTTTTCTCTATCTTTTATGCAGCCCGCATTCTTTCAATTCCGGAAGCTCCCACCACCAGCGGCCGGCGCGGATATCCTCACCGGGCTGCACGGCACGGGTGCAAGGCTGACAGCCAATGCTCGGAAATCCTCTGTCGTGTAAAGTATTATAGGGAATGTCATGCTCGTGAATAAATGACCAGACATCGTCATATTTCCAGTTGATCAGCGGATTTATTTTGATTTTCCGGTGGAGGGAGTCCCATTCAACCAGTTCCAGATTTTCCCTTGTGACCGATTGCTCGCGGCGAAGACCGCTGATCCAGAGGTCATATTTTTCCAGGGCTCTTTTCAGCGGGTCTATCTTGCGGATATGACAGCAAAGCTTCCTGTTTTCAATACTTTCAAAGAACAGGTTAATGCCCTTTTGATTGACCATCTCTTCCACCGCTTGTTTGTCAGGGAAAAAAACTTCAATGTGTATTTTATATCTTTTTTCGGTGATATCAAGCAAATCATAGGTTTCCTGGAACATTCTGCCCGTATCGAGCGTGAACACCGGTGTGTTCTTATCGATACCGGCAATCAAATGGGTGATCACCTGGTCTTCGGCGCCGAGGCTGGTGGAAAAGCAAATCTTACCTTTAAATTCACTCAGGAAGAAACGGATGATCTCTGTGACGGGAAGGTCAGAAAACCTGTCATTGAGCGACTTAATTAGTTCTGCGGGTTTTTCTTTTATCATGACAATCGTCCATAATGTAGACTGCAAAAGTAATAATTAAATTAATTTTGAATTTATAAGCTGATTTAATGATGAGGGTTCACTTTATAGCAATCGGTGGCAGCGCCATGCATAACCTGGCCATTGCTCTGAAATTAAAAGGATTTGAAGTTACCGGCTCTGACGATGAGATCTTTGATCCGGCACGAGGCCGGTTGGAAAAATATGGGATTTTACCGGATAGCGAGGGTTGGAAACCCTCCCTGATCGATGCCGGAATTGATGCAGTTATCCTGGGAATGCACGCCAGGGCGGATAATCCGGAACTGCTGAAATCCAGGGAGTTGGGGTTGAAGATTTATTCCTACCCCGAATATCTTTATGAACAATCCAAAGACAAAACCAGGGTGGTGATTGCCGGCAGCCACGGTAAAACTACCATCACATCCATGATCCTGCACGTTTTGAATCATGCCGGTATTGAAACCGATTACATGGTAGGGGCCCAGCTGGAAGGTTTCGAGGTGATGGTAAAACTTTCAGATACAGCACATTATATGATACTGGAAGGTGATGAATACCTTTCATCAGCACTTGACCGGAGGCCCAAGTTCCATCTGTATAAGCCTGATATCGCACTGATCAGCGGTATTGCCTGGGATCATATGAATGTTTTTCCGACGTTTGAAAATTATGTAGATCAATTCGTGCAATTTGTTGAACTGATCGAAGAAAACGGCCGGTTGATCTATTGTGAAGATGATCCGGAAGTGCAACGCCTGGCTCAGTTTGCCAGGCTAGATATCCAGAGGATACCTTATGGAAATATTGAATATGATGTCAATGAAATGGTGACATCTTTGATCTGGAAAGGAAAACAGGTTCCGTTAAAGATATTTGGCCGGCATAATGTACAGAATTTGCATGGGGCATGGCTTGTTTGCCGGGAATTGGGTGTGAGCGATGCGTGGTTCCTGGAGGCGATAGGTTCTTTTGCCGGTGCATCCAAACGGTTGCAGCTTCTTTGGAGCAACCCTTCCACATCCATATTCAAAGATTTCGCCCACAGCCCGTCAAAGCTGAAAGCCACGATTCATGCAGTGAAGGAACAATATCCCGGCAGGGAGCTTGTTGCCTGCCTGGAACTGCATACATTCAGCAGCCTGAACAAGGATTTTCTTCCCCAGTACCGGGGTTGCATGGACCTGGCCGATCAACCCATTGTCTATTATTCAAAGCATGCGCTTGCCCTGAAGCGCCTGCCCGATCTGACCCATGACGAGGTGAGGGAAGCGTTTTCCGATTCCCGGCTGAAGATATTTAATGATTCGGTGGAATTGCAGCAATATTTGCTGCACATGGATTTACACCAGCGGAACTTACTATTGATGAGCTCAGGCAATTTCGACGGACTAAACCCCGAAACCCTACACCCAACACCCTAACCCCTACGCCCTAACTGTTCATAGATATCAGGAACTCTTCATTGCTGCGGGTGTGCCGCATCCTATCCTTGAGAAATTCCATCGCTTCCAGCGGGTTCATGTCGGCCAGGTGATTGCGAAGGATCCAGATGCGCTGC
>JAHYJL010000203.1 GCA_019429045.1 Bacteroidales bacterium | reverse complement strand
TGTTCATCGAAGCCCATCGCCTGGCACAGTTCAACCCAAGGGGAACTGACGTCCCCGTGGTTCTCGACCTGATGATCCATGATATCGATATCATTCTGAGTGTCGTGAAATCCAGTATTCGCCGTATCCATGCCAGCGGCGTGCCGATCGTCAGCGATACGCCCGATATCGCCAATGCACGCATCGAATTCGACAATGGATGCACTGCTAACCTCACCGCCAGCCGCATCTCTATGAAGAATATGCGGAAGACCAGGTTCTTTCAGCGGGATGCTTATATCTCAGTGGACTTCCTGGAGAAAAAGGTCGATATTATCAGGATGCAGGATGTCCCGGAAGGGCTTTCCGATCCGCTCGCCATCGTAATTGATCTGGGAGGTTCCAGGGGTAAAAAGCAGATTATCCTTGATAAGCCTGAGATAAAAGAAACCAATGCTATCAAAACAGAACTGGAAAGCTTTTACCATGCCATTGTCAACAATACCACCCCGCCTGTCACCATCAATGACGGCTATGAGGCGCTTGACGTTGCTTACCAGATCCTTGACAAGATCCGCGAGCTGCCCGGAAGGCACCAGATTTAAGCTGTGGGAAAAGCAATATTACCTATAAACATTCGTTAGCAAATCATCCTGCTAAAACACATGAAAATCACCTTAACAGAAATCCATAAAACAAGCATGCGGCTTTTACTGCTTCCGGTTTTATCCATATTTATAGTGCTGACGGGATGTGATAAGTTTGAGGGTGACCAGACCATCCCCGCTTACCTGCAAGTTGATTCGCTGGGTTTCTCAACCGATAATACAATTCAGGGCACTGCGAACCAGAATTTTATGGATGTATGGCTGTACGTTGATGACAACCTTATCGGCGGCTTTGAAATGCCGGTGCAAATCCCTGTGCTGGCTGCAGGACAGCATAAGGTGGAGATAAGGCCTGGGATCATCCTGAACGGTATCTCCGATACACGTGCCCCTTATCCGCTGGTTAAACCAATCGTGATACAGGATTATGATTTCATTATCGACAGTGTGCAGGGTTTTAATGGCACAACTTCCTATCTGGATAATGTGGAATTTGTTTGGATGGAAGATTTCGAAAACCCTAACCTGCAGATTATCAAGGCCCACAACAGTGACACCGGGATGGTCAGGACCAATCCGGCGAACGCACCGGGGGCTTATCTCGATACGTTTTCCGAGTATTCCGGGATCAGCCATCTTGATACTGATAGGCATTACCTGATGCTCGTCTCCGATGACGGAACCGGACAAGGGTTCGTTTTTAAACGCGGCGATTTCATTTTCCTTGAAATGCATTACAAGAATAATCTTCCCCTTGTCATCGGCGCATTCATCCAGAAACAGGACAATACGATTCATCAACGCTCATTTCTCATCCTGAACCCCACTGATCACTGGAAAAAGATCTATGTCAACTTCACTCCCATGGTCAATGAAACGGTGGACGCTGTCAATTATAAGATATATATCGAAGCGGATAAAAATATGATAACGGGCAATGGCATCGTTATGCTTGATAATATAAAACTCGTAACCAGACCCAATTTATAGATGAATAAAAAACTACAGTCGCTCAAATATGTAGTGGCCGACTATATTGCTGCTCTCCTGGCTTGGTCATTGTTTTTCATCTACCGCAAGTACTCCATCGAACCGACTGTTCTGGACCATATCTCTGACATTTTTGATGACAGGAATTTCTACCTGGGTATCATAGTGGTGCCTGTATTCTGGCTTCTACTATATGCCATTACAGGCACATACAGTGTGAAGCGGATTTACCGCAAATCCAGGCTCAGGGAGCTCAGCCAGACCTCGTTCATTTCCCTTCTGGGGGTTATCATCATTTTCTTTGCCCTTATTCTTGACGATGTAATTGTTACCTATAAATCTTATTATCAGTTATTTGCTATCCTTTACCTATTCCATTTCGGATTCACTTACATGTTCAGGCTCATCATCACCACAGGCACGGTCAGGAAAATACACCGGAAAAAGTTGGGTTTCAATACGATCATTGTAGGCAGCAACGGTAATGCAGTTAAGATTTATGAAGAAATGGAACGCCAGGAAGTTCATTCCGGGAATAAGTTTATTGGTTTCGTGAATGTTGAAGATTATGAAAGCTTCAAAGTAGCGAAGTACCTGCCTCACATGGGAGACTATCAGGATTTGATCAAAATTATCAGCGAACATCAGGTTGAGGAAGTGATTTTGGCCATTGAGCGTTCGGAACGGGAAACGATCAAAAGGATATTAACACTGCTTGAGGAAACCGATGTGGTGATCAAGGTCATACCCGATATGCAGGATTATCTGATGGGAATGGTCAAAATGTCCTCCATCTGGCATTACCCGCTGATCCAGGTTTCACAGGAACTGATGCCGCCCTGGCAACAATCGATGAAACGAATGATAGACATTCTGGCGGCATTGGTAGCACTTACAATATTATTTCCGGTATTCTTGTTTGTCGCCATAGGGGTCAGACTTGGGTCACGCGGACCCGTGATCTATTCCCAGGAAAGGGTAGGGGTTCATGGTAAAACATTCAAGATGCATAAATTCAGGTCGATGTACTCTGATGCGGAGAAACATGGACCGCAACTGGCCACCAAGGACGATCGCCGGGTCACAAAATTCGGCAAATTTTTACGGAAGGTCCGACTGGACGAAATCCCGCAGTTCTTCTCAGTATTGGTAGGGGATATGTCACTGGTCGGTTACCGGCCCGAGCGGCAATATTATATCGATCAGATCGTGAAAGTTGCCCCCGAGTATAGGTTGTTGTTCAAGATCAAGCCGGGTATTACATCATGGGGACAGGTTAAATACGGTTATGCAGAAAATGTCGATCAGATGGTAGAACGACTTAAATATGACCTGCTTTACATCGAGAACATGTCACTGGCCATGGACTTCAAGATCATGATCTATACCGTCCTGATCGTTATACAGGGAAGAGGGAAGTAATTCGGAGGTCCCTGGGTCATAACTGTCCGTTTTCAATCATTTTTACAATAGTTTCTATATCGCGGTCTTCCCCCTCCGGATCATATTTAACTTTTAAATTATACGTGAAAAGTCGCGCAATGGCCTGGTAAAAAACGGCCCTGAATTCTCCCCTGAGGTCGGTCGCAAGCTGGTATGAGGAGTTTCCTGTTTCCCGGTCGACCAGCTTAAGTAGTATTTTTCCCTGTGTGATAGTCAGTTTGCGCAGATCCTGCCCGTATTCAGCTTCCAGTTCTTCTTCCACCTGTCTCATGATCTGCCGCCTGGCTTTCTGGTTGGGAGCCTGGGCCAGGATTTCCTCGTATTCAGAAAGTTTTATGCCTGCCAGGCGGGCATATGGATAAGCGATCTTCACGTTTCGGATGAGCCTTGTCATCTTTCTTTCAGCCCTTTTATCCAGATTCAGAAAAGAAATGACAAGAACCTCTTTCAGGTTGACAACCAGTAATGTATCCCCGTCAATAATTTTAGCACGGGCAAAGACAGGAAGCTTTTCCTGTGCCGAAACGACCGATGAGAGGAATATGAAAAATAATATGACCCAGTTCCTGATCAACATGTGATATATACCGGGAATTCAATAATTGTGCCAGTAGTGTAATCAGGCTACTTTCAGACGGGATAAATTTGATTTGCCGAATTTCTCCTCGGCGTATTTACTGGTTACTTTCAGTTTTTTCGTCGCATCGCCGGAAGGCAGCTCGAACATGGCATCGGTCAGGATCGCTTCGATGACAGACCTCAGGCCGCGGGCGCCCAGCTTGTGCTCTGTGGCTTTCTCCACAATGAAATCGAGCGTATTATCATCGAACGACAAGCGAATGCCATCCATCTTGAATAACTTCGTGAACTGCTTGACCAAAGCATTCTTGGGCTCTGTCAGGATTCGTTTCAGGGCTTCCGGGTCGAGCGGGTTCAGGTAGGTGAGTACAGGGAACCGGCCGACGATCTCCGGGATCATACCGAATTTGCGGACATCGGAAGGAGAGATATACTGCAACAGGTTCTCCTTGTCGACCGCACCCCGTTTTTTCGACTGGTAACCGATCACATTGGCGCGGATACGGGACGCGATGATCTTGTCAATGGCGTTGAAAGCTCCGCCGGAGATAAACAGGATATTCTGGGTGTTCACCTGGATAAATTTCTGTTCGGGGTGCTTGCGCCCGCCCTGCGGCGGGACATTGATGATCGCTCCCTCCAGCAACTTAAGTAAAGCCTGCTGCACCCCTTCTCCCGAAACATCCCGTGTAATCGACGGATTGTCCCCTTTCCTGGCGATTTTA
>JAHYJL010000202.1 GCA_019429045.1 Bacteroidales bacterium | reverse complement strand
TCACCACACCGCTGTGGATTGCCGATTGCCGATGGTCGATGGTCGATGTTCGAAGGAAGTATAATCCGGCGGGTAAACCGGAGAGATCGATGCTGGTCTGGTGCGTTCCGGCCGGTTTCATCCCTTCATATTGATATCCAACGCTTTGTCCCAGCTGGCTGTAAATTTCTATTTCAACCTTGTGTGGATTTTCCAGGGTATATTGAACGGTGGCTTTGCCTGATAACGGATTGGGGAAAACAATAACCTGCAACCCGGAACCCGGAACCCGGAACTCCGGCGTTTTAACGCCGATACTCTCCACCTCATATGCCCCCATGTCGATCACCGCCACGCCATCGCCGTCTCCATCCTGGATCCGGGAATTGCCCGCCAGGTCACAATGATGGACCGGCCAGCCGGGCACTATATGCGTTCCGGCATCTATGCTGGGTGAGCCATACTGCAATTGGCACCAGTGGTCACCCGAAGCCACAAACAACGGATCTTCGCTGATGTTGCCTTCCAGCCAGTTTGGCTCGAAAAAAAAATTGGCGGAATCTTTAACATTGGAATGACTGACATTTGAACGATTATTATTCCCAGGAAACATATGAATTTGAGAACCAGCGGACCACAAAACGGAGTTATACAAATCAAGATTACTCTCCCAAAGTTCAAACGGATCCCTGCCGGCGAATGAGATGTTTTTCATTATTACTGAAGAATATTGAGCTAGCATTGGACATATCGAATCCCGGAAAACTGTGTTACAAATTTCTATATCAGAGTATATCAATATTATGGAAGCGTATCCTTCATTGCCATAAAATGAGCAATTAGTGATCCGGGTCACCTGGTTGTTGGCATTGATCAGGTTCTGGAATTGATTATGCACAAAGGAGCAGTTGGTAAACGAAAGGTTGCCATAATCGGCCCGGATCAGGTCAGATGATATCCTTATATTATAGTCAAACAGGACATTCTCAAAGATCAGTGGTATGATTCCATCGTTGTATTTAATAACGGGCTGGGAGGGAGATCCCACGCATTTTAAGCTGATATTGGAAAATATAAATGGCGCCTCTCCTCCATAGAAGTTTAAATTGCCATCCACCACAAGGGTCAGCAACTGATCTTCATCCCCTTTGATCCAGAAAGGCCTGTTGGTGGTTAGAGAAGGAATTTGCAGCACCGGCGGCACCTGCGTGAGGTCAAATGTGATCACGCCGTAGTTTACGATGGAATCCAGTGCAGCCTGGAGGCTCCCCGGACCGCCGGGAGCAGCGCTGGTTACCAGATATTGCTCCGGCTCCCCGGTGGTCAGGAAATGACCGGTGCTCATACGGCTGCCCAGGTCCATATATTGAAAATTTGTCGTATCAAAGCTTTCCGCCTCTGCAGATCCAAATGCATAATCGATAAAAAAATCACCGGCAGCTTCCGGAAGAATCATTTTCATGGTCATGGAAATGTCCCTGTCCCCCCATATAAAAGGATTGTCCCCTGCGAAAGACCGCCAGTGATAGCCGGGTTTCGGGAGATAAGTGGAATTCATCGTTTCGCTGATGCTGTTCACATAATGCAGGTTTCCTTCGAATACCTCAAGGTGCTGGTCAAGACGGTAAGGGATCGGATTGTCCGTTTCAAATCCGTCGGGGATACAAACCGAGAAGATCAGGTAACTGTTGATTTCCCTGGAGTAAAGCATGTTGTAGAACCTGGCCGCTTTATCCCCGAATGGTACCATTTTCAGGATGGTTTTTCCCTGTGTTCCCGCCACGTTGAGCGAGGGTTCCACTGTGCCAAATGTTCCGACACTGATACAGACACCGATGGTGTCGTTCGGTTGAGCGATGGGCGGCTGGTCGATCAGCTTGATGTAAGGCCCGCCACAGCCGCACCACAGGGTTATGACGACTGCCATTATGATAACTGCAGGCCATGAGAGAATGTTGTTTGGTTTCATAATTGTTGTTTTAGCCTCCCGGAGGAGGATGGTTTATAACTTAATTAATTTCACCACACCGCTGTGGATTGCCGATTGCCGATGGTCGATGGTCGATGTTCGAAGGAAGTATAATCCGGCGGGTAAACCGGAGAGATCGATGCTGGTCTGGTGCGTTCCGGCCGGTTTCATCCCTTCTTCGAGGTTTCCAACCCTTTGCCCCAGGAAGTTGTACAAGACCATTTCGATCATGGCCGTTTCAGTGAGATCGTATTTAATGGCAGCTATGCCAGAAACAGGGTTCGGATACACATCAACTTTGAACTTTGAACCTTGAACTTTGAACTCCTCATCCTCATTGCCTGCGGTGACATCATACCAGATCTCCCATCCTTTTCCCCGAATTGCGTCATTTGATGAAAAAGCCAGGAAAAACCTGCCGCTGGGTGAGGTCACCGGTTCAGGCGGGGTCTCGTAATAGCCGCTAAGCTCGGCGAGCATGGTTTGTGATACCGGGTCGTGGATTTGGAGAATATCCATTCCCTCCTCTGTATCAAAATAATTGAAGCTGATGGTGAGCGGCTCGCCCGTGCCCGGGTTGACCATCCACAGGCAGGTGGTATTGTTATTGTAGTAAAAATCACCGCTGCCGTCGTCGAACGTCGCGGCCGCAGCCGTGAGCTGGGTCATCCCGCTGCACCAGACAGGCCGGTTGGTTTTGTAATTCAGGTAAAACCCCTCGCCGGTGTTTTCCTCACCGGTGATGAACTCGACGAAGACCTTATTGCCGGTGGAGGTGATGGGCGGGGGCAGGTTGTTGCCGCTGAGCTCAGCCAGCATCGGCGCGGTGGTGTCCGCTCCATCGTAAACAAAGACCCGGTCATCGTCATCATACAGATTCAACTGCTTGAAAGTGATCACGATGTTTGTCACCGAATCCATCTCGTTCTGCGGGTCGATCAGCCAGGAAGCATAGGTGTTGTTCAGGTAGTTGTGGATGGGTCCGCTGCCGTCGGAAATGCTGCCTTCCATAGCCACCAGGGTATCCTCCCCTGAGCAAAACAATGGATAACTGAACTGGATACTGTCCGGGCAAATCAAGGGTACCATTGACTGGTCAAAATTGAAGCCGGCAATATCATCAATGGTGTAATAACCATTACTCGAACCACCCCATCCCAGGTTGAAATGATAATAATTCTCATCCTGGTAACCGTCGCAAACAAAGGCATGCCCATCGCCTGATGCCGGCCAACCGCTATAATATACCGGATACTTATCGTCAAGTGATTCTGTTAATAATTGTTTCCATTGCTCAACCGGCATACTGTCTCTGTAATACCATGTGTAAGGCATTATTTTAAAGAAATATGCAAGCGAATCATCAGTAGATGGAAACGAACCACCCGGGCCAAAATTCATGTGAATAGCGACAGCTATGTGATAGGAATACTCAGCTATGGCTAAATTTACTGTTTGAGGTTGATCAGCCATTTCGTCAAAGCGGTACCAGGCATTCCCAAAATCTGCAGATTGAACGCCATATTCGGGAGTTACAGGAGAAATATAGGATGTGTAGCCCTGCCCCTGGTCAGGCCATCTCCAGTAATAAAGAATCTGTGCTATGGCTGTTGCAACACATCCAACCGGGGTACCAGGAGGGCAATAATAATTATACGGCCAGCCCTGATTCCATGAGGATGATAACAGCGGGGCCACTTCTCGGCTTCCGGATTTCACGGGCTGATGCCTGAAATCATGTGCCAGGTAATGATCCCATTGCACTGCGATCTTCAATTCAGGTTGCAGGGCATTTTCACTGGCATATACTACCTGGTCTTTGTATTGCTGAAACCACCACTGCACATTGGGGGGTTGGTTTTCGGCCTCAAAGTGCCCGTCCAGCGAATAGCCGATGACCGGCGCCAGCGCATCTTCAGCCGGCACGATCACAAACCCTGCGGGGCTCATATGAAATACGTAATACACCGGCACACCGCCTGCATGCTCAACATGCACTTTCCTTATGGCAACAACATTGAGATCAACAGGCCCTGCAAGGCGCAGGTGCTTTTCGTAATAGAAATGAACGGCCACCTTCCTGGCGTCCTCCAGTTTCACTTCCCCGGCAAACAGCGTTGAACCTAAAGCCAGCAGGAGAAGGGTTGCAGTGATTGCGAATAGTTTTTTCATAATGATCATATTTTTAAATTCCAAATTCCAAGCACCAAATTCCAAACAAATTCCAAATCCCAATACCCAATACCCAATACCCAATACCCAATACCTAACCTGGACAAGCCAGAACCAAAAAGGCAAGAATTCGTAAGTTTGGCCTATGGAAACATTAACACAAACCTACACGGGTAAAATTAGCAATACGCTATCCTGTTATGAC
>JAHYJL010000201.1 GCA_019429045.1 Bacteroidales bacterium | reverse complement strand
TTTTCGATGTTCGGGCTGGTGGTTATCATGAACGGCGTTTTCACCACGCGTGTGCGGCGCCAGGAAGAACTGGCGCGGGAAAAAGAAGTGAACACGGGCGCTTTGTTCCAGCTCACCCGGGAATTATCCAAAGCCGGTGGGATCGATGAAGTTGTGAAGGTGTCGGCTGATGACATAGAAGGCCATTTTTCCATCAGACCGGTTATTCTGGTCAGGGATATTAACATTGATCAGCCTTCTCTGGCCAGGGAAACACCGGGGAACGATCTTCCGGATGAAGAGTTTAACATCGCGGAATGGATCTATATTCATGGGAGAGATGCAGGTAATAGTCAGAATATGTTGCAGCCGGCCGGGATGTCATTTTATCCATTGCAAGGTGCCCTTGTAAATCCGGGAATAGTAATTCTGCGGCATGGCAGGACATTCTCCGGAGAGAAGGAAGCCCTCTGGAACACTTTCCTTGCTTTGATTTCCAACGCGATGGAAAGGGAGCTTTTAGGTGACCTGGCAAGGAAAGCAAAATTCCTCGATGAATCGGACCGGTTCTATAAAACCCTTTTTAATTCCGTTTCCCATGAGCTAAGGATACCGGTAGCGACAATCCTGGCCGCCTCAGATACGCTGGTCGGATCGCAGGTGACAAATACCATGGAAGCGGAACTTTCAAAGGAAATCTATTCCGCGACGCTGCGTTTGAACCGGCTGATAGAGAACCTGCTGAACATGTCGAGGCTGGAAAGCGGGCGGATAGCGTTACGGCTGGACTGGCATGACCTGAATGATCTGGTTTATAAAGTGGTCAATGACCTGAAGGAGGAATTGAAAACCATATCGCTGCGGATTGATATACCGGAAAACATGCCGCTGGTAAGGATCGATTTCGGATTGATGGAGCAGGTGTTGTTCAACCTGATTTACAATGCATGCCAGTATGCACCGGCGACATCGGAGGTTATGGTTGCCGCCGGGTATAAAGATGGTAATGTGATTCTGCGCGTTTCGGACAAAGGGCCGGGATTTACTCCCGCCGAAATGGAGCATGTGTTCAACAAATTCTTCCGGGCCAACGAAAGGAGGACCGGTGGGTTGGGCCTGGGCTTATCCATTGTCAAGGGTTTCGCAGAGGCGCATAAAGGAAGTGTATTTGCGGCAAACAGGCCGGGAGGAGGGGCGGAAGTGACTGTTACGATCCCATCAGATTTGCCCGATATTACCGATATTTCAACAGAAAAAAGCGATGTCTGAAAAAGATGTAATCCTGATCATTGATGATGAACTGCCGATCCGGCGGTTGCTGGAGATAACCCTGACGGCTAATGCATACACCGCAAAGGAGGCCTCCAACGGTAAGGAGGGACTGATTGCCGCCACGACCCATCATCCTGCGCTGATCATACTCGACCTGGGCCTGCCGGACGTGGACGGGCAGATGATACTGATCAAGCTGCGCGAGTGGTATACCCGGCCCATCATCATACTCTCGGTACGGAATGCGGAGGATGAAATCATCGCAGCCCTTGATAACGGCGCTAACGACTACATTACCAAGCCTTTCAAGAGCGGTGAGCTGCTCGCCAGGATCAGGGCGGCCCTCAGATACGGCAGCGTTGCGGAAGATGTGGCTGTGATTGAAATTGGTCCGCTATGCATCGACCTTGTCGGGCATACGGTAAAGAAAGCCGGCGAACTGATTAAACTGACTTCGACTGAATTCTCATTGCTGAACCTCCTGGCAAAAAACCAGGGAAGGGTCCTGACGCACCAGTATATTCTGAAGGAGGTGTGGGGATACAGCTATACCAACCAAACGCAATATCTCAGGGTTTTTATAGCCCAGTTGAGAAAAAAGATCGAGGAAGACCATTCAAAACCGAAACTGATTATAACTGAATCTGGCATTGGCTACAGGTTTGGGGAGGGGTGACCGGATGGGCCGTTTTCCCTGCTACAATTCCGGAACTCCTCCGGAGTTCTGCCCTACGCCCTACGCCCTATGCCCTACGCTCTATGCTCTAAGCTCTACGCTCTACGCCCAACGCCCCATGCTCAATGAAATGCTCAATGCTTCGATGCTTCGATGTTCAATGTGTCGATGCGTCCATGCGTCGATGAATTTCCTTTAATAATGGCAATCTCCTCCTCCGTCAATTCATACAATTCATAAACCATCTCATCAATTCGACGCTCGGCATGATCAATCGCACGTTGGATTTGATCGCGATAGGAGGGGAGAGTGGTTAATGTAATTTGACTTTTAAGAGCAATGATTTGATCAACTAGCTTTATTATCTCAACCTGATTATTCTCTTTAGTGATTTTTATAGGTAATTTCTCTAATTGACCCATTAAAACTTGCGGGAAACCTTGCGTGTTTGTTATCAATCTTTTAGATAAATAAAACGAAAAGAGTTTTGAATTTACCAGACCAAGCAAATACTTGAGATTTACATTTTCACTTCGTAACATGTAAATAGTGCTTTCCACTAATTCGGGTTTCTCAGAGTAAGCTGAACATAAAGTATTTCCAGTTCTTCTTATTAGTAATCTTGGAATTGACTTATGTTTTGCTAAATCTCTTGTCCCTCCAACTATTTCTAATTCATTGTAAATAGCATATTTATCATAAAAATATGAATACCTAGACATGCAGTTACCCAAAAGAAACGGTATGGAATCCGTAACCGGATTATCAAGTAATACTTTTTGCCTATTCTTAACAACCATTCCTTTTGACATTTCAACCAAACTTCCCATAAGAACAGACGACTTTTCCATCTTACTGAATAATCGTTTACTCTCATCATCTACAGAAATATCCCATGGGTCATAAGATGGTATGAGTTTAATTGCCTGTATAAAATTTTGCTGAAATAAATAATCAATTTTAATAATATCAGTTAATTGATTTTCATTCTTTTGCCCAACAACAATTGTGGTTCCTATGGTAGCGTCTTGAAAAACAAAATGATTAAAAGTAGCAATGGAATTCAGATTGAAATTCTTAAGAAGAATTGCACGTATTTCACCATTACTTTCCGTTGTTAGTAATGATTCTGGAACAATGAATGAAAAATAATTCTTTGAAAGACTGACAACTTTTTCTAGAAATAGTTGGAATAAGTTCTTTGAACTTCCGCCAGAGTAAGATCTGAAATTCTTTTTATAATATGATAGTATACTTGAATCTGTGTTATTTAATGTTAGTTTTAAATACGGTGGATTCCCAATAACACAATCAAACCCTCCCATCTTAAACACCTCCGGAAACGCCCTTTGCCAGTCGAAGGCGTTGATCTTTCTGACCTGGTCGCTGAAGAGGTCGAGCTGGTCGTCGTAAAAGTCGGGGGCAATGAGGGAGTTGCCGCACTGGATGTTGTGGCCGAGGTTCGGCAGCACCCGCTCGTGGAAGAGATGCATCTGCTGGTTGATAGAGGCCTGGGTTTCGCCTTCCAGCGCCTTGAGCAAGAGGTTCAGTTTGGTCACTTCCACTGCCTGGGGATCGATATCCACGCCGTAAATGTTGTTCAGCAGAATCCGCTTCTTCTCCGCACCGGTAAGATTTCCATCAGGCGTCAGAAATTTCCCGATACCCCTTTTCCCCTCTTCCCCTCTTCCCCTTGTCTCCTTTTCCCCTCTTCCCCTTGTCTCCTTTTCCCCTCTTCCCCTTTCCCCTGCCACCTGAAGAGGTGAAGAGGAGAGGAGGTGAGGAGGAGAAGTTGTGTAGTATCTGAGGTGCCAATCCAGCAAATACTGGTAGGCGCCGATGAGGAAGGAACCGGAGCCGCAGGCGGGGTCGCAGATCTTCAGTTCCGACACCTGTTTCGGGGTCTTGCCCTCCACGAGCTTCCCGACGGTCTGCTCCACGATGTAGTCGACGATATATTTCGGCGTGTAATACACCCCGCCGGCCTTGCGCACCTCGGGTTTCTCTTCCACCTTGGCATGGTGCGCGGGGGTGAGGCGTATGACCTTGCCCAGGAAGCGCTCGTACACGCTGCCGAGGATGTCGGCGGGCATGACGGAAAACTCAAACTCGCATTTGGGGTAATACAGCTCGCCGATGATGGTCTTGAGCACCTTGTTGTCGATCGTGAGCCCGCGGGTGATCCGGTCTTCGGTGAAATCGAACAGGCCGGAATTGTATTTCTGGTCGGCCTCATGGAACAGCAGGAACAGGTTTTCGTAAATATCTCCTTTTTCCGCCGCCTTTTTCAAGTTTCCATACGGCTCCACGCCCCTGTCTTCGCACAT
>JAHYJL010000200.1 GCA_019429045.1 Bacteroidales bacterium | reverse complement strand
GGCCAAGCGGATTTATGTTCTTCATTTTTACCAATTTTGCGATAAAGATAATAAAAATTGGCAAATATTCGCATATAAAATATTAACAATCAATTGTTTATATCAACAATAGTTATTAGAGGTGCCCAATAGGCAATCGGGCTGATCTTTCCAGCCAGCACATACTGCCGCACCTGTTCTACTTTCTCATGCACCACTTCCCAGGCTTGCAGCATGGCGTCGGTCTTGGGTTTCCAACCCTTGCTCAAAACCGCCACATAGTTGCCGTTTTCATCCAGGGCATAGCAGACATCCTCAAACCGCCCCTCCATCAACCCCTCATCCTGTGGCACTTCCTTCTTTTTCATGACGGGTCTTCTCCGTTTTCCGTTAAAAAGATCTGCATCTCAGCTTCCGCAGCCAAACGGCCGCCTGATTCCACTTTTCCACTTATCAGGGTGGCGTTTCCAAACGCGTATTCCACATTAATGGTGGTGATAATTACAGAACCGGCTGCCGGCAGAAAATTCAGTTTAAAATTCTTTATACTCCCAATAACACCGACCGGTATGTTTTTGGTTGCCGCTCCCGGTTTATTTCTGAGCAGCCAGCCCGTCCGCAATGCGGCCGTTTGTGCCATCGACTCGAGCAAGCCGGACGGTGAAAAAAAGTTCCTGCTGACAAAAACATTATTTTCACTGATTGTCAGGCTTGTAGTGGTCGATTTCTCGTCACATTCCAGTAGTTTCCCGACCATAACCATGGGAGGGCGTTGTGGAATCAGTTCGAGGATCATGTCACCGGAAGCAAGCATAAAAAAAATCGATGTGATTGTAATTGTGGCAAAATTAATCAAACAAATCACACCACGGTGACTAATGCGTAAACATATGAGAATCTTGCACTTTCGGGTACGCACATCAGGACTTTCCGGCCGGGTTTCAGCTGGCCCGATTTGAAAAATTCTTCCAGCATGAAATAGACTGAAGCGGCGCCGACATTCCCCAGCCTGACCAGGTTGGTGTACCATTTTTCCTGCGGGATGGGTACGCCATTTTCCCGCAGGTCGGCATCGATACGGAAACGGAAATATTCGGAAGAAATATGCGGTAGCAGGTAATCGATTTCATCGAGGCTGATGTTTTTTCTTTTGATGATATCGATCAGGAAGCGGGTGCTCATTTTGACGATATTCTCCCCGAGCAGCTTGACATCCTGTCGCAATGAAAAGACGGACCGGTTGAGGAGCTCTTCCGCTTCAAACTCGCGCCAGCCTTTGAAGCCGCCGTCTTCGAGTTTTTCCCCTCCGGAGAACATGCAGGTTTCGAGCTCGTTGGCATAGGAAACCGATTCGATCCAGTCGACCCGCAGTGAAAGGCCGTCGGGGTTTGGATGATTTTGCAGGAGCGCGGCGCCGGCGCCATCGGAAAGCATCCAGCGGAGGAAGTCCTTTTCAAACGCCAGGATGGGCTGCTGGTCGAGCAGGTTGAGCTTTTCGGTCTCTTTCTCGAAATTGCGAGCCAGCATAAAGGTGGAGAACAATTCCGACCCGGTGCAGACGGCGTTGAACTTATCGCCGGCCCTGACCGCCAGGTATGCGTATTTCATGGCATGCAGGCCCGTTGCGCAGGAACCTGCAGGAGAGATGATCTCCACCGGGTTACCGCCCAACTCGCCATGCACCATGGAGGCATGGGATGGCAGCGTCTGATCGGGGGAGGTGGTGCCGCAGGCCAGCAGGTCGATGTCGTTTACGGTAAAATGGTCATCAAGCAGCCCGCGGATCGCTTCTGCGGTGAGCTGTGCGTTGGTATGCGTGAGCCTGCCCTCCGCATCGAGGGCATAGTAGCGGCTGGTGATCTGGTTATTGCGCAGGATGATCCGTCTGGCATTGGAAGGCTTCCCGTCGACCATGCCGAGGTATTTCTCCATTTGCTCGTTGGAGACCGGTTCGTTGGGTAAGTACTTGGCTAAGCGTGTGATATAAACTTCATGTGCCATAATTCATCTGCCTAAAGACTTCATATAAAAGTTGGCAAAGATAGAAATTTTTACAGGGACTCCACGCGCCAGCTGGCGGACTCCATCCCATTCGAATATTTCTTAACGATTTTTGCAGCAGCCTGGTTGTTAATGAAATAAATAAGTCTGAAAATAATGGCAGCAAAAGGGGAAACAAGATAGATCACCGCAAACAGGTAATATTTAAAAAATTTCAGCCGCCGTTCTCTTTTCGGGTCGTTATAGCCTCCTTTTTTCAGGATCATCTTTGCCCAGATGCCGAACATCATTTTCCCCCTTTTTTCGATGTTCGTCAGCACCGGGTCGACTTTTACGGCACCGGCGGAGACCAGTTTGTTTTGCAGGTCGTCGAAAGAACCTTTAACCAGGGAATCTTTGATGATATCTCCATAGACGGAGGCTTTTTCAATGAATGCTGCCGGTACGCCGGCCTCCGGGAACCTGAGCCCAAATTTCCGGAAAGCTCCTTTTTCCCCTTTCATCATCCACCTGACGATGGTAATCACGCTGGTCAGGTTCGGGGCCGGGTCGGCCAGGACGATGTTCCCCACCAGCCGGCCACCGGCTTCGGCGATCCTGGCCTTCACCCGCTCCTGCGCCATGATCCACATGTTCCGGACACCCAGGAGGGTGATCACGGGCCTTCCGCCGAGTATTTTCCGTGCCTCGGGGCTTTGCAGAAAGGAGCTGACCGGGATGGAAGGTGAAAGATACCATACCTGGTAAGCGAGTATCACGAGGTCGAAATGCTCTTCCGGGTCAACCTGCAGGGACTCCATCCCGCAGGGGATCTCCTTCACCGATTCGGGAAAAGCCTGGAAAAACGGCATGCCGTTCCACGGGAAAGGGAAGGGCGGAACCGGTTTCAGCTCTTCATAAGTAACCTGGAACCCGCCCACCAATGGCGCCATCACAGAATCAACGATCTGCTTCAGCTGGCCCGTCTGCGTGTAATATAGTACAAGTATCTTCTTCATTTCCTCCAAAAAGCATAATAATTAAACCACTGTTCCGGGTATTTTTTCAGCATGGTTTCTACGGCTTCGATATAATCATGTACCATGGGCAGCAGGTGTTCACTGGTAATTCTTTTCCCTTTTGGCGGCGCATAGACTTTCGGAGGGGTGGCGTGGAAATGGTAATGTTTTTTGCCGGCCTTCATGGCAAAAGCGAAGCTGACCGGCGCGCCCATGCGAAGGGCCAGGTAAAACGGCCCCTCGGGAAGCGGGGCCGGACGCTCCATCAGATCGACCGTGACAGTCTTCATGCCATCCCGGTAACGGTCGCCGTGGATTGCTACCAATTCTCCGCGTTCGAGCACTTTACCGATCTCTATCAGGTGAGAAAGGTCGTCTTTCAGCGGGATGATGCGGATATTGCGCTCTTTCATCACCGAGTCGAGGTAATCCTTGATGCGGCGATGCTCTTCGTCGAGCATGAGCAGGTTCATTGTCTTGCTGATCCGGTCTGATTTTTTCCCCGCCATTTCCCAGTTGCCGATATGGGCGCTGATCATAAATCCGCCGTTGGTCATGGCAGCCAGGTGTTTTTCATCTTCCAGGTCGAAGGTGAATTTATCTGCCATGCCGGAATAGATGGCCACTTTATCGATCAGGATCTGTCCGAATGTGTAGTAATTCCGGTAAACGGCCCGGCGTGCGCGGCAGGGGCTGTAAAGATGTATTTCCCTGAAATACTGATAAATATGCTTGTTGGATTTCCCGGAAAAGAGAAAGTAATATCCTGCAACGAATCTGAGTAAGAAATAGGCGGGATGGAGTCCCAGGTAACGAAGGGTGAAATGAAAAATCTGGTGTCCGAGCAGGCCGCCGCGGGTCTTGCCTTGCCAGGTGGCCATGAATTAATTCTGGTTTTGGATGCGTTGATAAACGTAGTCGTAAAACTGGCCCAGCGTTTTGATATTGGCCATTTCTTCTCCTTTCAGCCTGAAACCGTAGCTCTTTTCTATGATCACGACAATATCGACAAAATCCAGGCTGTCGATACCGATCTCTTTCCAGGATGATTCCGGCTTGATCAGGTGCTCTTCGATCTCAAACTCTTCAATCAGAAAACCGTTGATTTCTCCAATAATGTTGTCCTTTTCCATGAACGGATATTTCGCTTTATATCAATAAACAAAATTACTAAAAAATTGATCAATGGGTTGTAAAAAAAAGTTTGGCGGGAGTTAGAAGTTAGAAGTTAGAAGTTAGAATATAGAGACAGGAGACAGAAGTCAGTAAAAAAGAACCAGCAACCAAGAAACAAGAACCAAGAACCAAGAACCAAGAACCAAGAACCAAGAAACAAGAAACAAGAACCAAGAAACAAGAAACAAGAAATAAGAAACAAGAAACAAGAAA
>JAHYJL010000011.1 GCA_019429045.1 Bacteroidales bacterium | reverse complement strand
TCCCTCAATCCAGGCAGCCATGCGCAGGGGGTGAACATCCAGACAGGCCCGGACGGAGAGGTGTATGCCGCATTTGCCATATATGACAACTGGCCGGGTGACGAGAAAGCCATTGGCCTGGCAAGATCATTCGACGGGGGGCAAACGTATACTACATCCCGGATCATAAATAATATCAGGGGAATACGTACCAGCGAAACCAGCAAAAATATGCGGGTGAATTCATTCCCCGTGATGGCGGTGGATATCAGCAACAGCAGCAAACGCGGGAATATTTATATTGTTTGGAGCAATATCGGTTATCCGGGCGTCAATACCGGCAGCGATATCGACGTTTACATGATCCGTTCTACCGACCAGGGGGTTACATGGACAGATCCGAACCGGGTAAACCAGGATCCGGCCGGTATGGGGAAACAGCATTACTTCCCCTGGATTACCTGCGACCCGGTAACCGGCACCCTCAGCGTGGTCTTTTATGACGACAGGAATGTTTCCGGTTCCCAGTGCGAGGTGTTTTGTGCCAATTCATATGACGGAGGGGAAACCTGGGAAGACTTCAAAGTCAGCGACGTCAGTTTCACGCCATCGCCCATCCCCGGCCTGGCCAGCGGCTATTTCGGCGACTATATCGGCATTGCCGCCCGCAACGGAGTGGTCTATCCCGTATGGACCGACAACCGGACCGGGACCGCGCTGACCTACACTTCTCCATACCAGACCAGTACCATGGCTGCACCAACCGATCTGACAGCACAACTGAACGAGGAGACCGGTGCCGTGAACCTGAGCTGGCAGCATAATACCAGTCCTACATTCAGCTATTACAAGATCTACCGGAATTTGCAGTTCCTAGGCACCAGTTTATGGCCCTCTTACAATGACAGCCTGCCAAATTATGGTACCTTCAGGTATTTTGTGAGAGCCTATTATGGTATTGAAGGTGAATCGGGACCAGCCATCGTAGATGTAAAGTGGGGAAAAGCCATTGCACAGACAGATCCGGCGGTGATCGAAGAATATGTAAGCCCGGGAGCCACCCTGACCAGCATTATTGAACTGGCCAATATCGGGCAATTGCCACTTGAATATAGCTCATTATTCAGCCTGCCTGAAAGTGACAATTCCGGGACAAGGGATTACTGCGCTGCCAGCGGCGGTTGCACTGAATATATCCGGAGGGTGAAATTCAATGAAATAGATAATTTTTCGGAGTGTGGCGGTTATGAAGATTATACCCATCTCAGCACGACCGTTGCATCGGGTGATTCTTTTGAAATGACTGTCTACAACGGTGTTTCCATCTATCCCAATGATGTCTGCGGCATCTGGATCGACTGGAACCAGAACCAGGACTTTCTGGATGATGAACCTGTAGTGGTCAGCGGCTCGCCCGGAACCGGACCCTACACAGCCAACATCACAGTTCCGGACGATGCCCACAGTGGGATCACCCGCATGCGGATCCGTGTCAAAAGAGCCATGCCGGTCAATCCTTGCGGCACGACAGTCAACGGAGAGGTGGAAGACTACTCCCTGAACGTGATCGGATGGGTCAGCGCTTCTCCGCGAACCGGAACGATCGCAGCAGGTGAATCCCAGCCCATCACCCTCACGCTGAATGCCACCAACATGGAGGTGGGCTCCTACCAGGCGAATTTTGTGATCAACAGCAATGACCCGGTGAACAGTGAGATCATCGTGCCGGTCATCATGCATGTCACAGACATCAACCTTTCGGTAACAGCGGACAAAGACAGCATTTGCCTGGGAGGGTCAACCGTGCTGCATGCTATGGTTACCGGTGGTTCGGGTAATTTCACCTATTCATGGACCTCCGATCCGCCCGGTTTTACATCCAGCGACCCCAACCCGCAGGTTTTCCCTGAGGTGACGACGACCTATTTCCTGGCCGTGACTGATGGCGGTATGACGCTGGAAGACGAGATTACCATCGTTGTTGTTGATCCACCCGCCATAGAACTGGGATCCGATTTTGCCATTTGTGAAGGGGATGAAGCTATCCTGGATGCAGGACCAGGGCATGCCGCCTATTTCTGGAGCACCGGCTATACCGGACAGAGCATCACTGTTTCTTCACCTGGTGATTACTGGGTGGAAGTCGCCAACGATTTTGGCTGTTCGGCGCGCGATACCATCTCTATGACTGTTCATGCCCTTCCAGCGGTGGATCTGGGCGACGACCGCTCTTTCTGCGAAGGCACCCAGGTGATGCTGAGCACAAGTACCGGTTTTAACAGCTATTTATGGAGTACAGGGGAAGACAGTTACTACATCAACGTATCGGATCCCGGAGAATACTGGGTGATCGTGACCGATGCCAACGGATGCAACGGGCAGGATACCGTTGTCCTGACCATGGATCCGCTGCCGCAGGCTCCTGAGGCAGTTTCAGGGCCTGTTTCGGTCGATAATTTCCAGTATCCGGCGACCGGTTTCACCTGCACTGCCGGTGCCAATGCCGTTGCGTACGAATGGATGCTGCAACCGGCAGAAGCCGGGGTCATCACCTGGGAAGGGACGACAGCCACGGTGACCTGGATGGCCGGTTATACCGGAACGGTGTCTGTTTCGGTTAAGAGCCTGAATGACTGTGGCGAGAGCGCTTTTTCACCGGCACACGAGGTAGCCGTGTACAGCTCGCAGGGCATTTCCGACCGGAAGGCAATATCCGGTATCAGGTTATTCCCCAACCCGAACGACGGCAATTTCACACTGCAACTTCACTCGGATAAGGAACAGGAGATCCTTATCCGCATTACAACAACCAATGGCGTGCGGATACTGGAAAACCGGGAAACCGTCACCGCCGGCCCATATCAGACAACATTCAATTTGAGCAATCTGCCTGCCGGTAGTTATAACCTGCAGATACTTGATATAAATAACAGGCTGATCAGCCGGCAGCAGGTGGTGGTGCAATAAGGAGGAATAAAGGTCACCCAAAAAACAAATAAGCAATAAAGATCGCGGCGATGATGCCGGCGAAATCGGCTATCAATCCACAGGTAACGGCATAGCGGGTTTTCCGGATACTCACGGAGCCGAAATAAACAGCGATGATGTAAAATGTCGTATCGGTGGCGCCCTGGAAGATGCTGGAGAGCCTACCCACGAAAGAATCAGCTCCGTAAGTGTGCATGGCGTCCACCATCATGCCGCGGGCGCCGGAGCCGCTGAGTGGCTTCATGAAAGCGGTAGGCAAGGCCGAAACAAAGTCGGAATTTATCCCCAGGGCGGCTACCAGCCGGCCGATCCCTCCCACCAGGAAATCCATCGCACCCGAGGTCCTGAAGACGCCAATCGCTACCAAAATCGCCACCAGGTAAGGGATGATCTTCACGGCGATCATAAAACCATCCTTGGCCCCATCGATGAAAGACTCGTACACGTTGACCTTTTTATAAAAAGCCAGGACGATGAATGAGATGATGATGACGAAAAGTATGAGATTGCCCGCGACTGTTGAGATGACCGCCACCTGCTCCTGCGGGATGGTGGTGAAATACCAGATGATAAGCGAGACCAACAGTGTGAAACCTCCCAGGTATGCCAGCACCACCCGGTTCAGCAGGTTGATCTTCTGGAAGAAGGAAACGGCAATGATCCCTGCCAGGGTGGAGACGAACGTTGCCAGCAGGATCGGCAGGAAAATATCGGAAGGGTTGGCGGCTCCCATCTGCGCTCGGTAGACCATGATGCTGATCGGGATGATGGTCAGCCCCGAAGTGTTCAGCACCAAAAACATGATCATGGCGTTGGAGGCGGTTTCCTTGTCCTTATTGATCTCCTGCAGTTCCGTCATCGCCTTTAGTCCCAAGGGAGTGGCCGCATTGTCGAGCCCCAGCATATTGGCTGCCAGGTTCATCATGATCGATCCGGTCGCGGGGTGGTCTTTGGGGATCTCCGGGAACAGCCGCTTGAACAGCGGCCCCACGGCCCGCGACATAATCTTCACGATCCCACCCTTCTCTCCCACTCTCATTAACCCCATCCAGAGCGTCATCACACCGGTCAGCCCCAGCGATATCTCAAAGCCGGTCTTCGCCATGTCGAAGGTGCTGTTCATCATCGCCGGGAAAATCTCCGTATCACCATAAATTAATAACCGGATCAAACCAATCAGAAATGCGATCACGAAAAAGGCAACCCAGATGTAGTTTAAGACCATGACAGGCAGTTCTTAAGTGAAAATATTTCCGAAAGATATCAATAAAGTTTCATTTATTATTGAATGGTTAGTGTTTTCTGTCGGTTTGTGAATTATTTTTATGTCCTAAATACTTAGGACCATGAGAACAAGATCATCTTCACTTATTCTGCTAATTACAGTTATTATACTGTCTTTCAGCTATTTGAACAGCTTCCCGCAATGCACCCCCATGAGCCCGGAAGAATGTCCCGATCCGGAAAATAACGGGCAGGTATGCCCCGACACCCTGGCTTATGGATTCCTGAACCAGCTCTACAGCCAGGCAGCCACTATCCGGGCACCGCTGACAGACACCTCGGGTGTCGTAATCCATAGCATCAAACTCATGACCGTGGATAACCTTCCACCGGGCCTGACCTGGGTAAGCAATACTCCCGACAGCATTTTCCTGGCGGGAAATTACTATTGTGTGCTTATGGATGGAACACCTTCAGACACAGGCACTTTCCCCCTGAAGATCGTAGTAGAAATTTATGTAATTATTCTGCCTGGATGGCCCCCTTTTCCAATAGCACAGGTAACTGATTCCACTTCTCTGGCTATTAAGATACTGGATAATACAAGCCTGCCAGATGGAAAAACAGAACAATTGATCAGCCAATCATGCTATCCTAATCCCTTTAAAAAATGGACCAGCGTTGATTTTAGCAGTGATGTCCATACCAAGGCCAGGTTGGAAATATATTCCATTCACGGGAAGCTGCTTGATTTGAAGGAGATGCTGGCGGTTCCGGGGAATAATACATTCCATTACAATGGGGAAGCGCTTTCATCCGGCACTTATTATTACCATTTGCATGCCGGCCAGCGAATGATTTCCGGAAAAATGGTGAAAACAAGCCGCTGATCGTTGAGAATCCCTCAGGAAATACCGGTATTGAATAATCTTAACCGACGGGTTAACCCGTCGGTTAATTGCCTGGAATTGGGTCGTGCTCCAACGACTAAAGCCGTTGGTTCCGAGTATGTTACAAAAGTTGGAACCGACGGCTTCAGTCGTCGGACTACTATAAAATACCCGTCGGTTAAAGCGCTCTGGCTTTTCATACAACTTATAATTCTGCTGCTTCTGTTAACAGGAACAATTTCTGCCCAGGATGCCATCTTCCGCGGAAAGGTCTCTGATGCCCAAAACCGTGAGGCACTTCCCGGCGTGAATATTCTGATCAGCGACGGCAACGGCCGCGCGACCGATGAGAACGGGCAATTTGAGATCGTGCTGAAAGAAGGCCAATATACGTTCACTTATAAATTTATAGGATATTCTGACGAGACAATAACTTTTTTCATAAAATCCGGAGAGGTATTGGAAAAGCAGGTCAGGATGCAGCCGCGGGCATTTGAGCTGAATACGGCAGTGGTGTCCGCTTCGCTTTATGAACAACGTCTGTCGGACGTCACTGTCTCCATGGAAGTAATACCGGCCGGTTTCATTGAAAATGTGATCACGCGCAAGCTGGATGAGACCATCAGCCTGGTGCCGGGTGTGGATGTAATGGATGGCCAGGCGAACATCCGCGGCGGAAGCGGCTACAGCTATGGCGCCGGCAGCCGGGTGATGATGCTGCTGGACGGTTTGCCGCTGCTAACGGGAGACGTGAATGACATCAAATGGAGCACATTGCCCATTGAAAATATTGGCCAGGTGGAGATCATAAAGGGAGCCTCCTCGGCGCTCTACGGATCTTCGGCCCTGAATGGCGTGATTAACCTCCGGACCATGTCTCCGGGTCTCCAACCCATGACCACCGTTGATATCTCTGCCGGCATGTACCTGCAGCCATTGCGGGATGAACTGTCCTGGTGGTGGGACCACTACCCACTGATGGGCAATATGAAATTCTCCCATCTGCGGAAAACGGGATCGTTCGATATTTCAGCCGGAGGCAGTGCCTATTACGATGAGGGATACCGTGATAAAAACCAATTGTATTACGGGCGGCTCAACGCAGGCATAAAGTTTAATCCAAAGAAGATAAAAAGTTTGCAGACAGGATTTTACACCAATTTCCAGTTCCAGGATTTTTCCGATTTTTTAATCTGGCAGGATGCCGATTCGGGCGCCTTTCTCCAAAACCCGGAGGCTGTCAGCCCCAATACCGGCTACCGGTTCAATATTGATCCCTTTGTGCGGTATTATGATAAAAGAGAGGGTCGCCACAGCCTGAACACGAGATATTATAAAATAGAGAACCATTTTAAAGACAATCCAGATAAGGAAAACGGGTCCGATTATTTTTTCGGGGAATACCAGTACCAGCGGGAATTCAGCGACAAGCTCCACCTGGCGGCCGGGCTGGCCTCTTCTTACACTATCGGTACCTCCGAGTTGTATGGTAATCACCGCGGCTCTACCCTGGCCCTGTATTCGCAGGCCGACTACAAGCCTCTGAACCGCTTATCGTTTAGTTTAGGCCTCCGTTGGGAATGGTATTCCATCGACCATACCGACAATGGTTCCAGTCCCGTGATGCGAACGGGCCTCAACTGGCAGGCGGCCAGATATACATTCCTGCGGGCCTCATTCGGACAGGGTTACCGCTACCCGTCGATGGCCGAAAAATATACCTCCACCAGCCTGGGCGCCCTGAGGATTTTCCCGAACCCCGACCTGGAGCCGGAAACGGGCTGGAGCACCGAGATCGGCCTGAAACAGGGGCTCCGCATCCGGAAATGGAACGGCTATCTTGATATTGCAGGCTTCTGGACCGAATACCAGCACATGATGGAATTTACTTTCGGAATTTACAAACCCGATTCCGTTCAGATCCCCACTCTGGAACACCTGGGGTTTATGTCGATCAACACGGGCGATGCCCGGATCAGAGGCATCGATTTCTCCATAACCGGGCAGGGCCCTGCCGGCAAAGCAAATATCCGTTTTTTTGCCGGCTATACCTACATGGATCCGGTTGATCTTTCGGCAGACAGCACGGAACAGAAAATTCTCAAATACCGTTACCGCCATTCTGCCAAGGGAGATATATCCGCCAGCCTTCAGAAGTTCTCCACGGGCCTGACCGTCAGCTACCAGAGTTTCATCGAACGGATCGACATGGCTTTTGAAGAGAAGATCCTTGGGCAGGAGATTTTTCCGGGCCTGAAGGAATACCGGCAGGAAAATGACAAAGGAGCGGTGATCATCGACTGGCGGTTTTCATGGCAGGTTTCATCTGCTTCCAGGATCAGTATCATCATCAGGAACCTCACCAACAAGGAACACATGGGACGGCCCGGGGATATCCAGCCCCCCCGCAATTTCACCCTGCAATACCTGCTGAATATCTGAAAAAATGATAAAACCGGGTCATTTCGCCCGGGGAAGGACAAACCGGTTATACAAGAGCAAACCGATAATCGTGATTACACCGATCATGGCAAAGGTCAGCCACAGCAGAGACGCATGATTATGCGTCTCAACCAGCCATACGTATAAAAATGCCCCCAGGATTCCCCCCACCCCGCTGCCGATCACACCGTACAGGAAAGAATATCCCTGGTAAACGGCTTTTTTATCAGGTGGGGCAATCAGCCCTACGTAGGAGATAAATTTCGGGTGAGCGATCATTTCTCCGAGGGTGAAGACAAACATTGATACCAGGAAAACCCAGGCATTGGGGGCAATGGCCAGCATTCCCATTCCTACTGATCCCAGGGCGATGCCGAAGATCATGGTTGGCAGAATTTTCAGGTTGCGTACCAGGCTGGAGACAATGATCTGCAGCAGGATGATGGCCCCTGCATTCATGGCCGTCACATGCTCCGCTTCGAACTTCCAGTTAGGGTTACTGACGAACAATCCCAGGAAGGCGTTGATAATCCTGTTGAAAGGGGACATATCAATTTTTTCGGTGAGGTACCACAGGACCGAATCGTACACCTGAAAATACATGATCCAGAAACCTGAATAGATGAGCAACATGAGCATGAACCGGTAATCTCTCAGCACGCTGAACATTTCGGCAAATACCTGGCCCAGGGGTTTGGTCGTTTTTTGTCTTGACGGTTCCTTGTAGACGAAAAGATTGAGAAAAAATAACCAACCCGTGCCAATGGCGGCCATAAAGAATATGTAGCTCCAGGAGATCGATTTGAGAAAAGGCACCAGGATGAGGGGAAAGAGAAATGCCCCCAGGTTGATCGACCAGTAGAAGATGCCGAAGCCCAGCGAAGAGTTCGACTCATCGGTCATGCGGGCGATAGTCCCGGTGATCATTGGTTTGAAGAAGCCCGCGCCGAGAGCGACCAGTAACAGGCTGCTGAAAACGGCTGCATAGGAGGTGGCAAAGCCGGTAAAAAGGTAGCCAAGGCTCATCGTAATGAAAGCGAAAAAGAGTATTTTCCTGTAGCCATAGCGGTCGCCGAGCGCACCTGAGATGATCGGCAAAAAATACAGCAGCGGAGTAATCGTGCTCTTGATGGCGCCCACGCTCTCCTTGGAGAACTCCAGCCCGCCGTCGTTCCGGCTAAGCACCAGGTATACCGAAAGCACCGACATCATTCCATAATAGGAACCTCTTTCGAAGAATTCCATGGTAATTACCGTCCAGAAATTCCCGGGGAAAGAACGGATGCCGGGTTTTTTCATATCATCAGTCATCAGGCTTTTTTTAACTTAAAACAATTGACTGCGAAAATAAAGAAATTGCGAAATATTTTAAAAAATGCTTATTTTTGTTATGGCGAGGCGAAAGACTAACTTATTATCTGCAAAAAATGATGAAAAGATCTGTTTTACTAATTGCATTGTTCATCTCGATTCTGCAGATCAATGCTCAAAAGCAGGCGAATTACTGGTACTTTGGCCAGTATGCCGGGCTCAATTTCGGTATGGGCATACCGGTTGCATTAACCAATGGTGCCCTGAGCACCGGGGAAGGATGCTCATCCATTTCCACTTCAGCCGGGAACCTTGAATTTTATACCGACGGCCGGTTTGTGTATGACCGGAACCACAACCAGATGCCAAACGGCAGCGGACTATATGGGCACTCTTCAAGTACACAATCAGGCATCATTGTACCAAAGCCTGGAAGCACTACACAGTATTACATTTTTACCGTTGATGCATACGACAATAACCTGGCGAACGGACTTTGCTATTCACGGGTTGATATTACCCTGAACAATGGCTTTGGCGATGTGGTAGTCTCTGAAAAAAATATTTCCCTGGTCCCTCTTACCTGTGAAAAAGTCACGGCTGTCGGTCACAGTGACGGTTTCTCTTTCTGGGTGATCACCAAAAAATGGGGGAATGCAGATTTTTACGTCTATCGCATAACCTCCGGTGGTGTTAACACCACTCCGGTTATCAGTACGACCGGTCCGCCATTAATTGGAGATATGCAGGCCTCCAAAGGCTACCTGAAGGTTTCGCCCGATGGAACCAAGATTGCCTCAGCGAATAACACCGATTTTAGCGTAGGCATCTATAATTTTAACAACACAACCGGAGTCGTCACTCACCTGGTAACCGATTACAATTACATCAATCCCGGCGGTTGGGACCCGGGCGGACCTTACGGGGTGGAATTTTCCCCCAACAGCACAAAACTTTACATCGGCGAATGGAAAGCCAACCGGAGGGTCTCCCAGTATGATCTTACCTCCGGTGACCCAACCGCCATCTTGAATTCAAAGGTAATCGTCGGATCGGTCGGACAGGGCTCTGATCCCATTGGCGCTATACAACTCGGCCCGGATAACCGTTTGTACATTGCCCGTTATGGCTCCACCTATTTGTCCAGGATCAACCAGCCCAACGTACAGGGCTCGGGTTGTGGCTTTATTGAAAATGCCATTGGCTTGGCAGGCAGGCAATGCCGGTATGGTCTTCCGCCTTTTATCCAATCCTTCTTTTACCTGACGGCAGACTTTTACTGGGATGAACCTGCCTGTGATGGTTTTCCAACCCAGTTTTATACCAGTGCTTCTGATGACCCTGACTCGGTAAAATGGACCTTTCCGGATGGTACTACTTCTACCCTGCTAAATCCAACTTTTTTGTTTCCGGGTACGGGATTGTATGGCGTAACGCTGGTAGTCTACCTTTACGGCCAGTCGAAAACCGTACTGCGCTTCGTGCAGATCAGGCCTAACCCGGAGGTTTCTTTAGGTAATGATACTACAGTTTGCCTAAGCGAAGCTTTTTACCTGGATGCCGGCGAGCACAGCAGCTATCTCTGGCATAACGGCGAAACAACACAAACCATTCTGACTGATATGACCGGCTGGTACTGGTGCCAGGTGGCCAACGAATGGGGCTGTACTGCCATTGACTCGGTCTATCTGACGGTTAACCCTAACCCCCTTGCCAATGCAGGGCCTGAAAAGACTATTCCTGAAGGGACGACTACCACACTGGAAGGCTCGGTTTCAGGGGGCTCCGGAAGCTATAGCTATCAATGGCAGCCTGCCGCACTGCTGACAAATCCCAATGCACTGCAGCCCACTACTGTTGCGATGACGACAACCACGCTTTTCACACTTACCATCACCGATAATCAAACCGGTTGCACCGGGGAGGATGAGGTACTGATCACGGTCATGGGGGGAGTGCTGACCTGCAATCCTTACGCCAGCCCCAACACGATATGCAGGGGTGAGCAAAGCCACCTGCACACTATGGCCTCCGGGGGTTCGGGTGATTATTCTTATTCATGGTCATCCAACCCTCCCGGCTTTACTTCGCAACTCGCCGATCCCGTTGTGACACCTGACCAGACCACCACTTACACCGTTTCAGTGGATGATGGAGAATATATTGTCAACGGCAACGTCACCGTAACGGTGCACCAGCTGCCTGTACCCAATGCCGGACCCGACCAGTCAATACCATTTGGAACCCCTACGGTCCTTCAGGGAAGCGCCTCCCAGGGGACCGGGCCTTATTATTACCAATGGGAACCTTCCGATCTGCTGGTTTCAGCCAATGTGCCAAACCCCACCACGCTCAACCTCACTGCATCGACCATATTCACCCTTCATGTCACTGACCTGGGGACGGGGTGTGCCTGCGAGCAGGATGATTTTGTTGTGATAAACGTAACGGGTGATGCTTTGAGCGCTTATCCATCCGTCCAACCTGGCACGATCTGCTCCGGCCAGCCGGCGCAGCTGTTTGCCCTGGCAGGAGGAGGTGCTGGCCCGCTATACTACAGCTATTCCTGGACATCCAATCCCCCCGGGTTTAATACCACAGAAGAGAACCCCATCGTGATGCCCTATATCACTACTACCTATACCGTTACAGTAAGCGATACATATAACCAGGCCAGCGGTTCCACCACCCTTACTGTCAACCCAACTCCCTATATAAACCTGGGATCGGGCAATGAACAAACCGTATGTGTATTTGATACGGTTACCCTCGACGCAGGGAGCCCCGGTTCCAGCTACCTCTGGTCGAACGGATCTACAGATCAGATCATCAAAATCGCTACTACTGGTATCGGTTTCGATGTTAACTTCATCCAGCTGACTGTCACCTCTCCCCAGGGATGCGTTGCGACAGCCCAGCGTACCATCTACTTCGATTTTGCCGCATGTGTCGGCATTGATGATCTTTCTGATGAGGCCGGATTCAGGATATTTCCCAATCCGGGCAAAGGACTCGTCAATATTCAGCAGACAGGAAATTTTGAAAGATGTTTTCTTACAGTAACGGACAAACTGGGGCGAGAGATCATTAAAAACCAGGAAATCGTTTTCCTGAACCCCGACAGTCAGTTTACCATCGACCTGAGCGAATCACCACCGGGGTTATACACGATCAGGCTCACCGGCACCAACTCCCTGAACGTTGCAAGGAAATATCTGCTTATCAGGTAAAACTTATTTGCGCTGCCTGATAAACCTTTTTCCTTTTCAAACGTCTAATTATTCTATCTAATCGATTTGATATTATATGAAACGTTTGTTCATCATTCTGTTCGCTTTTTCTTATCTTCACATCACAGCCCAAACCCAAGGGAGTGGGACGCGCGGAGGTGGAAACCCTTCCGGCATGCCGTCGGATGGCGTAATTTCAGGGACTGTCACCGAGCGTGACGTCAATATCCCCATGGAATTTGTCAACATCGTCCTTTTCCGGTCAAGGGATTCATCAATGGTAACGGGTACCATTACCAATGAGACCGGCAAATTCGTGCTTAGTGAGCTGCCTTATGGCCGGTATTATCTCACTGCTAATTTTATCGGTTACGAAAGACAATTTATCGATTCTGTTTTCATCACCCCGAATCGTAAAATCAATGATCTTGGCACCATTAAGCTCCAATCGGCGACCACCTACCTGGAAGGGGTAGAGGTTGTAGCCGACAGGGACAGGGTAGTATACCAGATTGATAAGAAGGTCGTTAATGTCAGCCAGGATTTGCAATCCGCCGGTGGTACAGCTATCGATGTGCTGGAAAATGTCCCCTCGGTACAGGTTGATATCGAAGGAAATGTAAGCCTCAGGGGCAGCGGTAACTTCACCGTCCTGGTGGACGGCCGGCCCAGCGTCATTGAAGCCAGCGACTTGCTCCAGCAAATACCGGCATCTTCCATTGAGCACATCGAGATCATCACCAACCCTTCGGCAAGGTACGACCCTGAAGGTACAGCGGGCATCATCAATGTGGTGACGAAAAAAACAGCCGAACGAGGAATGAACGGGATCATCAATGCATCCGTCGGTACTAAAAACAAGTATAGCGGTGATATACTTATCAACTACAGGGTAGGGAAAGTCAACATTTTTGGCGGCGCTGACCTGGGGATCAGAAGGTTTTCAGGAAAAGGCACATCAGTAAACGAAACCTATTTTTCGGATTATACCCAGTCAAGGATTTCCGATTCCTGGAATAAAATGAAACGGGACAGTTATGGTATCAGGGGAGGTATCGATTATATGGCAACCTCAAAAGCCACTATATCCTTATCCGGTAAATACGGTTATTATAATTTCGGCCGCGACAGGAATGCCTACATGCAATTTGTGACCCTGCCTGCCACAACCGGCCTTTATTCCAATTCAATCAACAGCTCATACCGTGAAGGCAAGTTTTACGAAATAAATGCCAATTACCTGCAAAAACTGAACGATAAGGGGCAGAAACTGGAGATGATGGCCTATTTCTCCAACCGTGATACCGACAGTGAAGATGAACAGATAGAGTTCCCTACCGATCAGAACTGGGAAAATCCCGGCAACCCCTATAACCAGATCCGGTCGCTTGAAACAGGGAATACTTATGATTACCTTATTAAAGCAGATTACACCCTCCCTATAAATGATGCAAGCAAATTTGAAGCAGGTTATCAAAGCAGGTTTTATTATGATATGGAAGATTATGCCTACTTCAACTTTGATACCCTCATGCAGGACTGGCAGGAGGATGAACAATACCGGAATGCGTTTGAATTTAACCGGAACATCCATTCGGTCTATTCTATTTTCGCCAGCCAGTGGAAAGGCTTCGGTTACCAGCTGGGGTTAAGGGGCGAATACATGAACAGGGAAATCCAGAATGCGCTGTCGCCGGATGTATCGGTGCTGAACAGGCCCGACTTTTTTCCATCTGTCCATATCTCGAAAGAATTCCTGGATAAGAACCAGGTGATGATGAGTTACAGCCGCAGGATAAACCGCGTCAGGCCCCATATGCTCGATCCCTATATCAGCTTCTGGGACCCCTACAATGTCCGCCAGGGCAATCCGAACCTGAAGGATGAATATATTGACTCCTACGATCTCGGTTATCAGCGAAGATTCAAAGGTGCGTACATTGCCCTTGAAACCTATTACCGGGTAACGCACAACAAGCTCACCCGTGTCTCAACCCTGCAAGACAATGGCATCCTGCTGAGCACATGGGATAACCTGGACAAGGATCATTCACTGGGCACCGAAGTCTCGGGAAATGTGACCATCACGCAATGGCTGAGTGTTTTTGCCAGTGCCAACCTGTTCTATTACAGGCTGGAAGGACAGGCGGAAGGGCAGCAGGTGAAAGAGAACAGCCTGAACTGGAGCAGCCGGCTGACGGCATCGGTAAATCTCAAGAACGATTATCGTATCCAATTCTCTTCCCAATATAACGGCCCATCAGTAACCTTGCAGGGAGAGACAATTGGCAGTTACATGGCCAGCCTTTCTGCCCGCAAAGACTTCTTTAACCGGAAATTATCTCTGACGCTGGCAGCCAGGGATATTTTTGGAACCGGAAAATTTGGAGCCATCACTTATGGCCAGGATTTCTATAACAAAACCACCATAAAAAGGGAATCTCCCATAATCATGCTGAATGTCACTTACCGGATCAATAATTACAGGCAAACACAAAGGCAGCAGCAGGAATCGATGGACAGGAATGGGGTGGATGAGATGGACATGTAACGATGTAACGATGTAACGATGTAACGATTTAGCGATGTAACGATGTAGCGATGTAACGAAGGGAAGAATTGACGATATTTGCCTGTTAATTCTGTTGTTGAATGGTTATGGAACCTGATAATGGCATTTTGTCTTCATTTTCATCCAAAAAGATCCTTTTATATTTTCTTTTTTTCTGGTTGATTTTAAATCTTTTGCAGGCCTTTTACACGGGTTTGTTCAAGGATGAGGCCTACTATTTTTTCTACAGCCGGCATCTTGCCTGGGGATATTATGACCATCCCCCGCTGCCGGCACTGCTGATCCGAATCGGTTATTTCCTCTTTAACAATGAACTGGGCGTCAGGCTCCTGGTGGTATTGCTCTCTGCTGTTACTTTGCTGATGCTGCAAAGATTGGCCAGAAACGTCCACTTCGGTCTGTATGCCATTCTTTTCCTGTCCTTCCCGGTTTTTCATATCACCGGTTTCATGGCCATTCCCGATGCTTTACTGGTTTTCTTCACAGCGTTGTTTTTCCTGACCTACAGGAAATTCGCCCATAACCGTTCCGTATTGAATGCCGTCATTCTGGGAATCGTCATGGCAGGTATGTTTTATTCAAAATACCTTGGGATCATCATTATCTTTTTCACCGTGCTGTCTGACCTGCGCCTGCTGGGTTCCTTTAAGTTCTGGCTGGCTGTGGCGGTAACCACTCTATTATTCATGCCGCACCTGGTTTGGCAATACATACACGACTTCCCCACCTTTTACTATCACCTCCTTGAACGGAGCCATGACGAGTTTTTCGAGTGGGTAAATTTTGGGGATTACCTGGCAGGACAGGCGGCCATGGTCAACCCATTGCTCTTCATTCCTGTCATATGGCATCTCTTCCGGTTCAAACCTGAAAATGAATATGAACGGGCCCTGAAATTCAGCGCGGCAGGAAGCCTGTTGCTTCCGTTACTGCTGATGCTGCGGGGACGGGTTGAAGCTAACTGGACCATTGCCGGCCTGGTGCCTCTGTTCATCATCGCCTGCATTGCCTTTGAACGACATATAAAGCTTAAACGATATCTCAATTATGCTTTTGGCATTTCATTCGTACTGATCCTTGCTGCCAGATTGATGCTGGTTATCGATATCATTCCCGAACCCTACCGGGATAAAATCCATATTGAATCTCACGGCTGGAAGGAGTTCGCCGAAGAAGTCAACCGCCGGGCAGGGGAGCGGCCGGTGGTGTTTGTCAGTTCCTACCAGAATGCTTCTGAATATCGCTTTTATACCGGAAAGGAAGCTTTTTCATACAACAGTGAGATGTACAGGAGTAACCAGTATGACCTTGTTGGGATTGAACGAGGGCTGCAGGGCCGCGAGGTACTGGTCGTGATATCCGGGAAAGATCTGACGGAGGAGGACATCCGGGAGCACAACCTGGCGCTGTCCGACAGCATTCGCATTCCCGGCGGAAGGTATCAATATCATCTTATTCAGCAAGATTACCGATCTTACAACTACCTTCCCATTGAAGTTCTTTCAAAACCCATAACACTGCAGGCAGGGACGCTGCTGGAGATCCCGATAAGCTTAAAAAACCCTGATGGCCTACCGGTGTATTTCGGAGAAGATGATCGGCCTGGCGTTTCACTTTACTGGGTGTTACTTCAATACGGGAAACCGGTTTCAGCCAGTCAGTTTGAGGACCTGTCAGGTCTGTTGCCGGAGCAGGAATACAGCACCTCTTTCCTGCTGGAAGCGCCACAAAAACCCGGCACGTATTATCTGAGGATTTCGATCAAAAGCGGGTGGTTGCCGCCTGGAATTAACAGCAGGATTATCAAGGTAAAGGTCACATAAAGATTAATAGTTCATTTTCAATAAGTTAAAAAAAAGATAAAAAAAACATCAATTTGCATAATTTATTAATTTAGTATTATCTTTGCATGCTTAATTAAAATAAAATCGTTTTACACCTCAAGGTCAAAATTTTTAAAATAATTAATCCCCAGACCCTTTTTTATTAATCATTTATTTTTTTTCACATGAACATTTTTGTAGCAAAACTCAGTGCTTCCACTACGAGTGAGGATCTAAGAACTCTTTTTGCAGAATACGGTGAAGTCGTTTCTGCGAATGTTATCTTCGACAGGATGACCGGCAGGTCAAAGCGTTTTGGATTCGTTGAAATGAAGAACGAAGAAGAAGCCAACAAGGCTATCAACGAACTGAATGAATGCGAATACGACAACAGCCAGATCGTAGTAAAGAAAGCCCGGCCGGCCAATGAAGGCCCGAAGCCCCCGAGACGCGAATTCAGAAGATATTAATGGATACCGCTCAGTGGGATAGGATTATCTCCTGAGTGAGGCGATTTCAGCCACTGCCTGTATGGCCAGGTCAATTTGTTCTTCTGTATTAAACGGACCGACACTGAACCGGACGGTCCCATGGATCTTATCGGTTCCCAATCCCTGGTGTACCAAGGGTGCGCAATGCAAACCGGTACGGCAGGCGATGTTATAATCAACATCCAGCAAAGTCCCCGTATCTCCTGATTCGAAACCTTTTACGTTGAAACTCAGGACATGATTACGATTTTCAGGGCTTTCGGCACAATAGGTCACCACGTTATCTATTTGCTGAATGCCCTTTCTCATTTTATCCCACAGCGCCATTTCACGGGCATGCAGCTCTTCAATTCCCTGCCCGATGACCCATTTTGTGCCGGCGTACAAGCCTGCCACCCCTACAATATTCAATGTGCCGCATTCCAGGCGGTAGGGGAATTCCTCCAGGTGGGTTTTCTGGGCTGAGCGGACACCGGTCCCTCCGAAACGGGTTCCACGGACGGGTATGTTTTCCATCACATAAGAGCCCCCGATACCCGTCGGGCCCATCAGGCATTTGTGACCGGTAAACACCAGCACGTCAATGCTCATTGCTTTCATATCGATGGGTATCGCGCCGGCGCTCTGGCTGGCATCCACCACAAAGTAAATTCCATTCTCCTTGCAGATCCTGCCAATCTCCACCACCGGCTGGACCGTTCCGATCACATTGGAGCAGTGATTGACCACCACCATCCTGGTGTTCTTCCGGATCGCTTTTCTGATGTCTTCAGGATCAACATAACCTTGCGCATCAAAGGGGACGATGGTCACCTCGATGATCCCCTCAAGCATCAGGTGGTGAAGCGGTCGCAGGACAGAATTATGTTCCAGCATGGTGGTTATCACGTGGTCGCCTTTTTCGGCAAGGCCCTGAAGGATCATATTCAGCGAATCGCTGGCGTTATAGCTGAAAGTCAGCCGGTTCGGATCATCCCCGTTAAACAGTCCGGTCAACAGCTTCCGCGTCCCCTGCACCATTTCCTCGACCGCAATGGCAGCATCAAATCCTGATCTGCCGGGGTTGACGCCATTTTTGCGGTAAAAAGAATCCATGAACTGATAGACCTCATCCGGTTTCGGAAAAGATGTTGCTGAATTATCGAGATAAATGATTTTCATAAGTGAGATTATTCTAAAATAAGCGCATCGGCCACGATCTCGGCGAGGGTCATGATCTTCACGCCAAGCTTGTAAACCGCATTGGTCTGGATCAGCTGATCGACACAATTGTGACAGGGTGTGCAAACAATCGCAGCCCCGGTATTTTTAATCTGGTCCGCTTTCAATCCTGTAATCTTCATCCTCCGTTCGTTGTATTCGCTCATGGACAGTTGTCCGCCGCCTCCGCCACAGCAATAGTTATCGGCGCCATGAGGGGTCATCTCCACAAAATCGCTGACACTTTTCCGCAAAATATAGCGTTGCATTTCAATCACCCCGCCGCTACGCACCAGGTTGCAGGGGTCGTGCAGGGTTACTTTCTCCGGTATCCTGGCCGGGTCGACTTTGATCCTGCCCTGCCGGATATATTCTGCCAGCAACTCAACGGAGGTGATCACCTCGAACGGGAAGGGTTTCCCCAAGTAGTTCGGGGCTTCCCATCGGAACGCCCTTATACCGTGACCACATTCGGCCAGCACGCAACGCCGGGCCTGTATGTGTTCCATTTCGTCATATAATCTTTGGGCAATGGCCGTGGCCTCCTGTATATTCCCGGAGAAGTACCCGTAATTTGTAACGTCATACATCCTCGTGGAGAGCGTCCAACTTTCACCGGCGGCATAGAATATCTTTGCCATGGCAGCGATGGATAATGGGAAAAACATGGGCTCCCGCGGGTTCAGGGTGTACATGATGTCTTTTCCCGGAACATTCAAAGGGATCCCGGCCTTTTCATCATTCACTTCAAACTGAAGTTCTTCTTCCAGCCATTTGAGCGTATCGATGAGATCCTGTTCGGGGATTGCCATATTATTCCCGGTGTTGATGGCTGCATCTACAGTGGATTGGAGTGTGGCCGGCACAAAGCCCATGCCGGCCAGCATGGCACGGCCAATCCTTACCAGGTAGCCAATGTCCACCCCGATGGAGCAGTGCATGGTGCAACGGCTGCAGATCGTGCAGCTACCGTAGAAAAGATCGATCATCTCTTCGAGGGCTTCCTCATCAAGGTCACGGGCACCGGTCAGCCAGGGAACAAGCTTGCCGCTCAGGGTATGATACCGGCGATATATGGATGACACCATGTCGACCTTCTTTGCAGGCACATAATGGGCATCCTTATATACCTGGTAGTACATGCAGCTTTCGGCACAAAGGCCGCAGTGCACGCAGCTGTTCAGATGGGTCAGCAGCTTGCTGTCGCTGAAGTTCTCAAATACTTCGAGCGCCTTTCGCCTCTGTTCTTCCGTCAATTTCTTCATCAGTCTTCAGCATTAATCCGTTGTGGAGGCCAAACGCCCCTTCTCCCATAAAAATTGCCTAAATGGTATCGTGCAGCGAAGAAATAGACCACATGCCTGAGCTTTCCGAGCGGAAGATATAGCATCAGTAGCGTGAAGATGAGGTAGTAGGACGGTAGGACGGTAGGACTGTAGGAGTGTAGGAGGGGGAGGAGGATGACCAGTAATGTCAGGAATTGAAAGAGTGTGACGAGGAGGTTCGAGATGAAATCATCGGGGTTGGAGAGGGAGCGGAGTTCTTTTCTGATCATTCTTTTAATAAGAATGGCGGTTCCGCTAAAGGCAGAAATGAAAAGAAACGCCGAAATTATCGAAGCAAGCCATCCCTGTGGCATGTATCCGAATACAACAGGGAAGAAAAGCAGGATCGAAAGAAAAGTTCCTGTATGATAGAATAGGCCGGCAGTATAGGTGGGGAGGTGAAGCCGTGCCGATTCTTTCCAGCGGGGGTCCATAGCTCCTGTGAAGGCATATTTGACGCCCTGTGCAATATTACCCGCAGGGCTGGAATAATCGACAGGTTTCCCAAGCCTGATCAACCTGAAAAAGTGATACAGGCATAAGACCAGGCAAAAACCCAGTGCAGCCAGCGCCATCCATTGATACCAGTCCATCTCTGTCATGATTTATACACAGCCGTCAGGTTTGGGCAGGCCGGCTACACGGCAGGCGCCACGGGCCGGGCCCAGCGGGAAAAGTTCATAGATTTCCCGCAGGCGCAAGCCTGTTTCCTGGCAGATGGTCCGGATCATCGGCGCCATCCCCTTTTCTTCGTAATTGCGACGGATAATGTTGACGATCGCCCAGTGTTTTTCGCTCATCGGATCGATCCCGTCGTATCGTGCAATCATCTCGGCCACTTCGTGGTCCCATGATTCGGGTTGCGACAGGAATCCGTCGCCATCAACCTCAAAAACGCGGCCTTCTATTTCTATTGTTGGCATTCCGGTAATGTTAACTGTTGAATTCTTAATGTTAAATGTTAAATGTTAAATGTTAAACGTTAAATGTTAAATGATTATGGCTCTCCTTGTTCTGATCTGTCGAGAATTTCATCCTCACTGATATCCGAATCCGGGAGGACAAAATCGGGGCAAATCCAGAGCGCCTTGCGGGTAGTGTACCTTTTGCATTTTCTCCAGGTTTCCTCCCTGAGGCAATACGCTTCGATATACGCTTCCCTTTTTGTATCATCCGGTTCGACGACCGCCGTTCTGACCAGGCGGCAACCTTCGTAATTCGGGCAGACCTTTTCCATAATCCATCTATAAACAGGGCCGAAATTAGAAAAAAGAATTATTCAGTTAGCTGAATACGAGAAACCGGAATGTAATCTATAACAGGTTTAAATAAGGCGGGAAATATACTGACTTTTTAAATGCAAAAAGTCAGTCATGCATTTTTATATCTTTACACGTCCATTAGCCGTTCACCCCAGATAACGTCACAACGAAATCATTGATAAAAAGAATAAATAATAGAAAAACATATTATATTTGCCAAATAATGACAAGACAATATTATGTCAAATGTTTTTGGTAATAAAATTAGGGAACTTCGAGAGGATAAACAAATCCCTCAAAGACAGTTAGCTGCTGCGCTGGAAATTGACACTGCTACATATTGTAAAATTGAAAAGGGCGACAGACGGGCGAAAAGAGAGCAATTAAGAATTCTTGCAAACCTGCTTCAGGTCGACACTAATGAGCTAAATCTTTATTGGTCGGCAGATCAAGTTTATAAAATTATTGCCGAAGAGGAGGAAGCAACACAAATCCTCAATTTTGTTGCTGATATTATTGTAAAGTATAAACGTAAAACTGCCAAAGCATGAAACCATTGATAAAATATAGAGGAGGAAAATCAAAAGAGATCAAGTATTTGATCAAGCATATCCCAAAATATAGCGGACGCTATATTGAACCATTCTTTGGAGGTGGTGCATTATTCTTTCAATTAGAACCTAAAAAAGCAATAATCAATGATATTAACTCAAAGTTAATGGCATTTTATATGGGCGTAAAAGACAACTTTGAAACCCTAAAACCTGAGCTTACTGAGATAGAAAAACTATATAAAAAAAATCGCAGAAAGTATGAAGATTTAAAGAAAATGAGGCCTGAAGAAAGGGTAGATGACGAAAATGAACGCCTTTACTATAAAATACGAGATATGTTCAATGAATTAACTGAAAAGCAATATTCTGATGCTTTCCTCTACTTCTTCATTAACAAAACTGCTTATTCTGGTATGATTAGATATAATGCAAAAGGAGAATATAATGTACCATACGGACGATACGCCAATTTAAATACGTCATTAGTAACAGAATCACACAGTAAATTACTTGCAAATACTGAAATTTATAATCTCGACTATTCCGAAATATTTAAAATGGCTTCTGAGGAGGATTTTATTTTTTTAGACCCTCCATATGACTGTGTATTTTCGGACTATGGAAACGTTGAATACAAAGATGGGTTTAATGAAAATAATCACATTGAATTAGCGAACCTTTACAGATCTTTAAAATGTAAAGCCTTGATGGTCATTGGGAGAACGGTGTTAACAGAAAAATTATATGGAGATATGATTGTTGATGAATATGGAAAAGCATATGCTGTAAATATTAGAAATAGATTTAAATCTACCGCTAACCATATTTTAATCTCAAATTATGGTAATGTAGCAAGAAAACTGTATCCACAATTAGAATTTGAAAAGGAACTATCACTGTAAACAGATATGGCAAGAATTGACAGTAAAGTAATTTTCGTAACTACATCCCCTAGGACTCCTGCTAAAATGATTCCCGAAATCGGATTATTGAACACCCATTTTGCAGGTCAGAGATGGAACTCAGAAACACAGAGAGCATTTATGGAGTTATTGAGAGAGGAGAATTATTTCTACGGCAAAGGTGCCAATGATCCGGCTTTCAGTGCAAGAGATCGAATTAACAGAGCACCAAAAGCACTTGGATTTGTTGTCCTTTCTCCATACATTCAGTTAACTCCAGCAGGTGAAGAATTAGTAAACTCAAGAAGAAAAGAGGAGATATTTTTAAGACAATTACTCAAATTTCAAATTCCCTCACCTTATCACAAACCAACAGAAGAGTCGGCTGACTTTTGGGTAAAACCTTATCTCGAACTATTCAGACTCATTAGATATTTAGGTTCATTGAAATTTGATGAATTGATGCTGTTTGGATTACAATTAGTTGATTATAGGCAATTTTATGCAATCCTTCAGAAAATTGATCAATTCAGGACTGCGAAAGCAGAGAATGACGGGAACTACAAAAAGTTTCGATCAGAATATTTGGAACAAGAACTACGAGAAATTTATCATGATGAAATTATTTCAGGGAACACATTAACAAGAGAGACAAAAGATGCTTCAGTTACAAAGTTTCTGAGAACTAAAGCAAATAACATGAGAGATTATGCAGATGCCTGCTTCCGATACTTAAGGGTAACAGGATTAGTCAAAATCTCGCACTTAGGAAAATCAATTACAATCGTGCCTGAAAAAATTCAAGAAGTTGATTACTTCTTACAAAATACTGATAGAGAACCTTGCTTCATTGATAATGAAAGGCAATATATTGCTTATCTAGGCAACCCACTATTTCCAGTTCTATTAACAGATAACAGAGAGTTACTTGAACATCAACTACGTTATACTTTTCCCCAATTTCAGATACCTAAAGAAGCAACATTAAAAGATCTGAAAAACATTTTAGAAGTTGAGTTAGAAAATAGAAAAGAACAAATACTTACAGAACAGGTTGCTGCGATTAAAGATTATCGTCTTTTTGAGGACATAAATACAACCTTTGAGCAGATTCTCGACAATTCGCTCTACGACACTCCATTAATGCTTGAGTGGAATACTTGGCGAGCAATGGCAATGTTAGATGGAGGGATAGTAACTGCGAACTTAAAATTCGATGACTATGGTAATCCAATGTCAACTGCTCAAGGAAATATAGCTGACATTGTTTGTGATTATGGTGATTTTGGGTTGACTGTTGAAGTAACAATGAAAAGTGGTCAGAGACAGTATGAAACAGAGGGTGAACCAATTACAAGACACCTAGCAAAATATAAAAGAGAAACTGAAAAACCAGCCTATTGTTTATTCATTGCACCTATTATCAATGAGGCATGTATAGCACATTTTTATGCTTTGCATAAAATGAACATTTATTACTATGGTGGTAGTTCCACAATAGTTCCATTGCCTTTGAGTGTGTTTATTAAAATGGTTGAGGACTCATATAACGCAAGTTATATTCCTGAACCGAGTCATATTAAACGGTTTTTTGAACGTTCAATTGAATTAACTCATTTAACAGATAATGAGGTAGAATGGTACCGCGGAATTACACAGGAGGCGCTTAATTGGCTTAGACAATGAAGAGTGAGTGGCTAACAAGACAGCAACCGTTATAAAGGCCACGATAATAAAAAATTCTTCCCGGCATGAGAAAACTGCTGTTTACTTTCCTTAGAATCCTTAAGGCTTTCAGAAAGTTCAGGCTGAAACTGGCCGGGAAAACGGAGGATGACGAGTCGGCCCGGCGGATTGTCACAGGAAAGTCGTGGGAGGAATTCTGCGACCGGCTGAAACTGGCCGGGGCGGTACTGATGCACCCAGGGGCTCCGCAGGATCCTTTCCAGCAGGCGGAAGGAGTACGCTACCTGACAAGGCTGACCCGGGCGGGCCTGGAGGCATTTGTCGAATACAGCGACCCGGCGTTCCCGATTTTTCGCCGGATGGTCCACGAAACGGTGAAAATGGGCGCTGACAATCCCGACAATGTTTACCTGAATGCCCAGATCAGCGGGGAGTATGAATACCGGATCACCGGGAAAAGAAATAGCATCGACTATGTTGGTTTCTTCACGCAAAACGGAAATTACGGCACTACCGGCGGCCTGGCGCCCTGCGGCAAAATTGAACAGGATCAACTGGTCTGTGAGCCCGATGGCAGTTTTGAGATCATCCTGAGCAAAACACCAAAAGGGAAGAACTGGCTGAAAATGGAAGATAACACCACATTGGTAATGGTCCGTCAGACCTTTGCCGACAGACAATCCGAGATACCGGTTGATGTTGTTATCGAAAACCTGGATGGCAGGGCTTCACCAGATCCACTCACTCCAAGTCGGGTTGACGAAGGTTTGAAGACAGCGGCCATGTTCGTAGCGGGGGCTCCTCTCCTATTCGCTCGTTGGGCCAAAGGTTTCCGGGAACATACCAACAAGCTGCCGCAGTTTGACCCTGCCATTTCGAACGCTGCCGGCGGGGATGCCGGAATCATTTACTACCACAGCCACTGGAAACTGGAAGATGATGAAATGCTGGTGATCGATGTGAAGCCACCTGACTGCGACACCTGGAATTTTCAGCTGAACAATTACTGGATGGAGTCGCTCGATTACCGGTATTTCAATATTTGCATCAACAAAGCCGGGGCACAGTCTGAAGCGGATGGCAGTGTCCGGGTCATTGTCGCCCACCGGGATCCCGGTCACCGCAATTGGCTGGAGACAGCCGGTCATGGTGAAGGGACGATGTGCTGGCGCTGGTACAGGCTGAAAGAGGGAGCCAGCCCAGTGGAGCCCGTTTGCCGGGTAGCAAAGGTTCAAGACTGGAAAATTGATGAAAAACCATAAGATCATTAAGTCGTCGCAATACGGTCACCGTCCCTGGTGGTTCAGCCTGCTGAACAGGGCGTGGGAATGGAGTTATCCGATTGGCACGAAGCAGGAGCTGACGAAGGACAAGCTGATCGGGGCGGCACGGAAGCTCACCGGCGAGCAAAGCCTGGGTGCGGATTTCCTGGATGAACCGCTGGACAGGCTGCTTTATTCCATCCGCGAGGAATCGGGACTCCATCCCATCGGATATTTCATCACCCGGCAGCGGATGATCAATTTGCTGGCAGCCCGGCTTAGGGCGGAGGCGTTGTTCCGCCGTTACCCGGAGATCCTCGACCAGCCGCTGCTGCCGGCCTGGGTGATCCTGGGCCTGCAGCGCACCGGCACCACCAAGCTTCACAGGCTTTTAGCCGCCGATCGCCACAACCGCGTGGTCCTGAGCTGGGAGGCGATCAACCCGGCGCCACTGGGTGACCGCAAAGGGAAACCCGACAGGAGGATTGCCATCGCCCGCACCAGCGAACGCGCCCTGCGCCTGATGGCACCCGGTTTCTTTGCCATTCATCCCGTAGAGCACAATGCGCCGGAAGAAGATATCCTGCTGCTCGATATGACATTCCTGAGCACCACCCCCGAAGCCACCATGAACGTCCCTTCCTATGCCGCGTGGCTGGAGAAAACAGACCAGTCCCCGGCCTACGCCTACCTGGTGAAACTGCTGAAACTCCTCCAGTGGCAGAGGCCAGGCAAACGCTGGATCCTCAAATCACCCCATCACCTGGAATTTGTGGACCTGATCGACAAGCACTTCGGGGATGTCCATTTTCTCTGGACACACCGGGAGGTCACCGAATGTGTCCCTTCTTTTATCAGTATGATGGCCCACAGCCGGGTCATTTTCAGCAAAGAGGTCAACGGCAATGCCATCGCCCGGCACTGGATCCGCAAAACCGGTTACATGCTTCAAAAGGGACTGGAATACAGGCTAAATCATCCCGAAAAAAATCAGTTCACGGATATTTTCTATCCCGAACTAAAGGAAAATGCCCAAATGATCCTGCAGGACATTTACCGGAACAATGGCGGCATGACCCCTGAGCTTTTACAGGTATTCATGAAGGCCGAGAAGGATAATCCGATGGGAAAGTATGGTATCCATGAATATGTTTTAGCGGATTTTGGTGTTGAAAAAGAAGATATACTCGAGCTCACCAAACCGTACAGGGATTATTTCAATAAGGCTGACTAATTACTAATATTTATAGTGTGAGAATGACCCCAAAACCAAAAATCGGCTATAAAAACCCCTTTTCGGCCATGCTGGAAGGGATTAGCGCTGTCTTCAAAAAGCAGGAAAAGGCAGGGGAAATAAAAGAAGAAGATCGCCTGGAGGGGAAAACCGTTCTCGTCGATGGGGCGAGTTCAGGATTGGGATTTGCCGTGGCATTGGAGATGGCCAGGCGCGGCGCGCGGGTGATCATGGCCTGCCGGAGCGGTATCCCGGAGAAGGGGGAAGCGGTGAAGAGGAGAACGGGGAACCACGATGTCGAAATGATCAGGGTCGATTTTGCCGATTTCACATCAGTAAAGAACCTGATTGCCATCATCAGGGAGAAATATGCACCACTGGATATTGTGATCAGCAATGCCGCCATGGTGCCGCGCCGGAGCCGGAAGACGCCGCAAGGGCTGGAAGAGATGTTCATGGTCAATTATCTTTCCAAATTCATCTTTATCAATGGCCTGATACGGGAAAATTGCCTCAGGAAGGATGGAAGCCATATTCCCCGGATCATCATTGTTTCTTCCGAAAGCCACCGGCACCCCCCTGCATTTGACTGGGAGAATTTCGGTGTTTTCATGGATTATGGAATGGGCAAAACGGTAGAATATTATGGTTACTACAAGTTATTACTCACCACTTATGCTGCAGAGCTTTCGAGAAGATTAAATCATAACAGCAGTGCCCCCGTTTCCGTATTTGCATTATGCCCGGGACCGGTCAATTCAGGCATTGCCCGCGAAGCGCCGGGGTTGTTCCAGCCGCTGATGAAGCTGGTCTTCGCCCTTTTCTTCAAATCTCCCGAAAAAGCGGCTGAGCCGGTCGTTTATTTTGCCACCTCTGCAGATATAGAAGGAAAAGCTTTTGATTATCTTTTTAAGATGTCGAGGAAAGAAATCGATGAAAAGGCGGCGGATGAGACAAACGGGGCGAAACTCTGGCGGTTGTCGGAAGACATAATTTTAACGCTGTCAGGTCCTCCTTCGTCGGATCTGACAGGTTAAATGACAGCTTCGTCGACGATGGAGCTTTCAGCGCTTAAGTTCAACCCGGTCCTTCCATCCTTCGATATCGATATACACTACATCGCCGGCCCGGCCACGAAACAAACGATTTTCAATGTCTTCACCGTCTGCGCTGGTTTCAACCCTGCGCCAGTCGCCCCTGGTTATCTTGTATTCGATGGTTTCATCATCAGGCCTGGGGACTTCAATGAAATACATGCCTTCAGGGGTCTGGCTGAATGCCCAGCCCCTGTCTCCTGCATTCCAGCCATTAATATCGCTGGCAAAATATAAGGTGGCATTTTCAGGTGTGCCCGCCGGCAATGTCCTTATAATGAAGAAAGCCTTTGGGCATAATGGCTTCGGAAGGTCGTTCCAGCTTTCGACCACGATGTTCACCGTATCGCTGCGCCCATAAAATGCCACCCTGTTCTGTATCTCGTAACCACAAATGTCCTTCTCCACCGTGCTCCAGTCGCCCCTGGTGAATTTGTATTCAAGCCTTCCGATCCCTTTGGGAAGTTTAACCTCATACACCGAATCATTGTTTAATCGCATGATATACCGGGCATCCCCCGGGTCCCAGTTGTTGAAATTTCCGGAAATATAAATATCCTCTCCCGCCGGAGTATTCTCAGGCAGTTCAGAAATCCTGACAGTGAGATTATAACAGCCCTGCAGCATAAGCGTTAACAAGAGGAGCGTGATAAGCTTTCCGGCTTCATAACCTCCAATTCCAATCTTCCGCCTCCTGTCCCCTGACTCCTGTCTCCTGTCTCCTGACTTCTGTCTTCTATATTCTATCTTCTTATTCATCATCTGTCCAGCCACTTTAAAAATTCCGGCACATTTACCCGGCTCACTAAAATCTTATCCTCCCTGGGGGGGTCCAATTCCACCGCCAGTCTGCTGTTGAAATATTTGCTTACTTTCCTGATCGCCGTTATTCTTACCAGATAACCCCTGGTGATCCTGAAAAACTCTTTCGGGTCCAGTTCACCCTGGAGCTGGTTAATGGTGTAATCGACAATATACCGGTTGCGGTCTTTCAACATGGCAAAGACCACATCATCTTCCGCGTAAAAATAAGCGACTTCGTTCATGGAAGCCGAGCGGATCTGGTCACCGGTTTTCAGCAGGATGCGGGATTTGTAATCCCGACCGGCCAGCTTCAGCAGGTTTTCCAGCACCGCAGGATCTGTTAAGGTTTTCACAGGGGAAAGGGCCGCCTGCAAATTCTCCAGTTTTGATAAGGCTTTTTCGAGTGCTTCCGGACGGATCGGCTTTAAAAGATAATCAATGCTGTTCAGTTGAAAAGCCCGGATCGCATAATCATCATAAGCCGTGGTAAAGATGACCGGTGTTGTCACTTCGACCTGCCTGAAGATTTCAAAGCTGAGGCCGTCTGCCAGCTGTATATCGAGGAAGATCAGGTCGGGATGCGGATGGGTGCGCAGCCAGTTGACACTGTCCTCCACCGTATCGATCTGACCGGCAATTTCGAATTTCCTGCCGGTCGACTCCATCAGGCGGATCAGTTCAGCTCTCGCAAAAGGCTCATCTTCAATTATTAAGATCTTCATCTTATGAGATTAAAGGTACTTTTACGGTAAAATGATGATCATCCTTTTCAATCACCACCTTCCGGTCGGTAAGGAAAGCATACCGGCTGGCGATGTTTTTCAACCCGACACCGGTACCGCCGGTTTCTTCCTTCACCTGGAGATTATTGCTGACTTTAAGGTAGTCTTCATTGGCAAAGATGATGATCGTCAGGGGCTTCTTCATCGAAACGACATTATGTTTTACCGCGTTTTCAACCAGCAACTGCAGGGTCATGGGTGCCAGGCGCTTGCTTTTGGCCGCCTGGCTGATCTCAAAGTTGAAATGGATCATATCCCTGAATCGTATTTGAAGCAGAAACGTAAACGAACTGATAAAAGCCTCTTCTTCCTGGAGTGTCACCAATTCCTTATTGCGGTTATCGAGCACATACCGATAGACATCGGAGAGTTTCCGGATAAAAGCGGCAGCCTTGCCAGCATCTTCATAAATCAATGATGACAGTGTATTGAGGCTGTTGAAGAGAAAATGCGGATTCAGCTGCAGCTTGAGCATTTCAAACTGGTATTCGGCACTCTCTTTCCGGAAGCGTTCCATTTCTGCCACCGACCTGTGATACCGGTCGTTCAGAAAAAATCCGAGTTCGGCCAGGTTTAAGGCCATAATGAACAAGATGATCAATACGATGAGCATCAGTTCATCTTCCAGGATGACCAGTTTGCCGGGCAAAAACACAAAATGGAGCAGGTTTCGGATCACGGCGATCAACAGGATAGCCGATGCTATACCGGCCAGGGTTTGGATGAGCCATCGCTTTCCCGGAGCATTTGACCAGGGGAGCCTGCGGTCGATCTGCTTGTTCACCTGAACAAACAGTTCCAGAAGGATGATCCCGAAGATTGCGGCATAGAGATAATTCAGCGGCTGACTGAAGAGGTCAAAATAGCGGTAACGGATGTTCAACAGGATCTCCGCCAGCAGCCAGGTGATGAGGCCGGAGATCAATCCGGCAATCATTCGCCAGTACCATTTGCTGTATATGATTGGGACCATGAACCGAACCGGGTGATTTTCTCCCTGCGAATTAATGCAGTCAATCAAAAGTAGGCAAATTTTCAACAAGTCAAAGAACGGCAGTGCATTTGAAAGATCTTACTTAAGGGTGACGGTTCTGCGGGCTATTTCCGTGCCGTTTTGTTCGATCACACATTCGTATGATCCGCGGCCGAAATCTCTCATGTCGCATCCGAACCTGATCCCATGGTCATTCCGCAGCGTCCTCTTGTAGATCTTGTTGTTCTTTTCAGCATAGATGGTGAAAGTGATTTTTTCATGGTCGGCGTTCACTACCCGGAATTCGATGATATTGGAGGGCTGCAGTTTGATGAAGGCTAACTGGTTTTCCGCAACCGGGCTAAAGGTTGCACTTGAATCTTCAGATGCCCATGCACTGGCGGTGGTCAGCAGGAGCATCATGGCGGCGGTTACGATCATTGTTTTCATGGCTTTAATTTTTAATGATGAATGATGAAACAAAGATATGCCGCCCATAAGGGGAAGTAAACCGGAAAAAGGTGAAGTGAAGGATGGGGCTGGTGAAGTTTAGTTTTTGGGAGATGAATTTAACGGAGAGTGTCTTATTAGCCTATGCAAGAGGTTGTATCAAAAGTCAAAAAGTCTCGTTTTTTTAGTAGTCCAACCTTTAGATTTGTCCCCTAGACGCCTGATCTATTACCTTTACAAGAAAAGAATGGGGTGAACTATTAGTCCGACCAGGTTCAAGGCCTTTCAGTCGTATTAGTCCCCATTCTTTTACTCGGTTGCAAAGAACCAGTTAGAATTTTAGGCTCTGGGCCTTTTAAAGGTTTTAGTTCAGCAACCTATTTTATTAACATAAAACGTGTAAAGTTATGAAATTTTCAGAAACAATCGGCATTGATGTCAGTAAGAGCTGGATTGATGCCAGGATGCATCTTGCCCGTCAGGAAAGTAGGTTTGACAACACCATTGGCGGGTATAAAAAACTCATCGCATGGGTCGAAAAAAGCCTTGTAACACCTAAAGAATCGATTCTGTTTGCATTTGAGCACACCGGGTTGTATTCATATGGATTATCGTGCTTTTTAAGTTCCACAGGCTATTATTTTACCCTTATCCCCGGCCTGGAACTGCATCGGTCCATGGGCATTGTTCGGGGCAAGGAGGATCGCATTGACGCCACCAAAATTGCCTTATATGCCTACCGGCGAAAAGATGAGATTGTACCCTATCAAATGCCTGCCCGGATCATTGATCAACTTCGTCACTTATTATCCCTTAGAAATCGGCTGGTCGTGCAGAGGGCCGGTTATCAGGCAAGCTTGAAAGAGAACACTCTCTTTCTTCAAAAAAACCAAGACCCTGATTCCTTTCAAATTCATGACAGAATGATTCATTACCTGAGCAAGCAGATTGAACGAATTATCCTGAAATTGATTCATACAATCCAGAAGGATCAAAACATAAATCACTTGTTCGAGATGATTTGCAGTATTAAGGGGGTTGGTCCACAAACAGCTTACTACATGATCGTTTTAACTCATGGCTTTATCTTGTTTAGCGAATGGAGAAAGTTTGCAAGCTATGCGGGTACTGCACCTTTTCCTTACCAATCAGGAACCAGCATCAAGGGTAAAACAAAGGTAAATCACCTGGCAAACAAGAAGATCAAATCGTTATTGCATTCTTGCGCTCTGAGTGCTATTCTGTACAATCCTGAAATGAAAGCGTATTATAACCGTCGATCTGAATCAGGAAAGTCAAAGATGTCAACCCTAAACATAATCCGGAATAAGATCCTGGCGAGAATATTTGCAGTGGCCACAAGAGGAACTCCGTACGTGGATACTCACAAATATGCAGCTGCATAAAAAAATAATTAAAAATGTTTGTATAAGTCTTAGAATACGACTGAAGCCGTCGGTTCCAACCTTTGTAACATACTCGGAACCAATGGCTTTAGTCGTTGGAGCACGACCAAAATCCAGGCAGTAAGTCGATTGCATAGACTTTTGATACACCCTCTTATAAATGTGAAAAAGTAAGCTTACTAGTGTCTATTATTCCCAGCCCCAGCTGGTAAGCCCTGTCAAAGGTCAGGATATCTTCCTGCTCAAAACCGATCAGGCTGGCAGTGTAAACATCCAGCGCCAGGGGATCGATTCCGGCAATGATCTTATTTGGATTTGTCGTTTCACCGGGGCCTGCGGGGCCGTTGTTCAGGGCACATTCGATGGCGTCCACCACGCACAGGTCGGGCAGGCGGATCAGGTTCAGGTCGGCGATGCACTGTGCCAGGTGCTCATGATTGTCGTAGGTATATCGCCCGTCGGGAGAGTGCATCAGCCGGTTGGTATCGCGAGATGAAACGCCCATCAGCCCCTTGAGGTTGCCGCTGAATAAGGTCCCGGCGTGATGTTTGGCCACCGGGATGCTTATATATACATCGACCTCATTGAACACTCTGAATATTTCAGCTTTTTTCAGGACTTTGCCATTGGGAATATCCACTTCCACTCGTTCGCTGCCATAGCGGAAT
>JAHYJL010000199.1 GCA_019429045.1 Bacteroidales bacterium | reverse complement strand
CCTACCAGGTCGATATGGGCAGGCAGCAGGTCGAGATAAGGCGTCCGGGTGTTCAGGATAATGTTGTTCGGATCGAGGTCATCGATGATGCACTCGTATATGCTCGTCTTGATGTTTTTCGGATCGAACCCGACCCCGGAAGTTGCATTGGCCTGCGGGTCGGCGTCAATCAGAAGGGTCCTGTGCTCCAGGATGGCCAGGCTGGCACCCAGGTTAATGGCAGTGGTGGTCTTACCGACTCCCCCTTTTTGATTGGCTAATGCAATGACTTTACCCATCCTTTTGTCTCCTTAACGGGCAAAAATAAGATTATTATCAGCTTTGGTCTGGCTCAACTTATGATAATTTATCAACTGATACGATAGGAAGAAACAGTGAAGCCCTGTTCAGTCGCGGATGTGAAGAAACAAGTGCGGGAAATTTCAACACTTCCGTTGAAAAACCAGCTATTTCCGAATATTTTATAAATCCGAATCTTTGGGCGATGACCCGAGATCTTCGAAATCGACATCCGTATGGATGTTTTTTTCGTTTGTCATCTCATTCTCATCTTCAATCCCTTCAGGCTTCTCACCTGTTTCCACAAAGTGCACCACCTGGTTCAGACCGGCAAGGAATTTGTTAAAATCTTCCCGGTAGAGGAAAATTTTGTGTTTTTCATAAAAAAATTTGCCCTGCTCGTTGTCGAACCTTCTTTTGCTCTCAGTGACCGTCAGGTAATTCTCGCCTGTCCGGGTCGCTTTAACATCAAAAAAATAGGTTCTTTTGCCGGCGCGGACAACCCTCGAAAAAACCTCCTCTTTCCTGATCTCCTTGTTTTCAAACTCTTCCATCTTCAATTCCTGTTTATAATTCCTTCAACTTCCTGACAAAAATAAAAATATTTATTTATTCTGCGTTTTTCATTTTTGGGTAGCTACACAAAACATTATTCAGACAGGAAAACCTTATGAAAGGTTGCATCGAAATAAAAAGTAAAACGGCTGAATACCATTAGGTCGGTTTGGGAATAATCTTACCTTTGCGCATCGGAATAAAACAGTTCATTTCAGGACATGCTCAGCAGAAGGCATCTCAGGGTTAAAGTGCTGCAGGCTTTGTACGCCTTTTTTCAGTCAGACGGCAACGATCTTGCCGATGGTGAAAAGCAATTGGTAAAAAGCGCCGACAAGCTATACGAATTATATATTTATCAGCTGGCATTTCTCATCAGCCTTGTCGATTTTATCCTTAACCGCATGGAAGAGGGGAAAAAGAAGTTTTACCCTACCGAGGAGGACCTGCATCCCAACACCCGCCTTATCGAAAACGCACTCATTAAACAAATAGCTGAAAACAAGGACTTTCTGCGTTGGAAAAACCGGTTGAAGGTTAATTGGTCGGGAGAGATCAATCTGTTTCACAAGTTTTACCAGGAATTGAAATCGGGGGAAGATTACCTGGCGCTGGTGCATTCGGAAGATACAGGCTACAAGGCAGATAAGGAATTGTTAACCATGGTGGTATCCAATTACCTGGCCGATTACGAAATGCTCCGGAGTTACTATGAAGACCTGAGCATCTACTGGTCGGATGAAGACTACGACATTTCATTGGTGATGCTTCTTAAAACCATTCAGTTGTACCGGGAGCAATGGAGTGAGGAACATGGCCTGCCTTCTTTGTTCAAGACGGAAGATGAATTTGACGGGGATGACGAAGACCGGAAATACATGCTGAAGCTTTTCCGCCACGCCATACTGCGCAGCGAAGATTATGCAAAACTGGTGGAAGACCAGGCCGTGAACTGGGAAGTGGACCGGATCGCCGTCATGGATATGATCATCCTGAAAATGGCCCTCACCGAGTTGACTGTCTTTCCGTCTATTCCCGTGAAGGTCACCATCAATGAATACATAGAGATTTCAAAATCATACAGTTCAGTAAAGAGTAAATTATTTATTAATGGAATATTAGATAAACTGGTTGTTAAACTTAAAAATGAAGGGAAGATTATTAAGATGGGACGAGGGCTGATGGAGTGAGTTTTGAGTTCTGAGTTTTGAGTTCTGAGTTTTGAGTTTTGTCTACTATCTTCTAACTTCTATATTTTAACTTCTAAGCAAAATGAAACACACAGTATTTCACGCCTTCCACCTTGTTAACGGGGGCAAAATGGTCGAGTTTGCCGGGTACCACATGCCGGTGCAGTTTGAAGGGGTTAATGCCGAACACGAGACGGTCCGCAAGGGGGTCGGTGTGTTCGACGTTTCTCACATGGGCGAGTTCTGGATCAAGGGGCCGAAGGCCTTTGAGCTGGTGCAACGGCTGACGTCAAACGATGTTTCCAAGCTGGAGGACGGCAAGGTGCAGTACACCTGTTTTCCCAACGATAAAAGCGGCATTGTGGATGACCTGCTGGTGTACCGGGCCGATGCCGAAACCTATCTGCTGGTTGTCAACGCGGCAAATATTGAGAAAGACTGGGCATGGGTGAAAAAGCAGAACATCCATTGCGCGGTGGTATACAATGCTTCCTACGAGATATCGCAATTGGCTGTCCAGGGACCGAAGGCGCAGGCCGTGGTGCAGAAACTGACCGATGCCGACTTGAATGAGATCCCTTACTATACTTTTAAAAAGGTTGACCTGGCCGGGGTTCCGCAAGTCATCCTGTCGAACACGGGCTATACAGGTGCCGGCGGCTTTGAGATCTACATGGCCAACGACGACGGCCCGGCCGTCTGGGAAGCCCTGATGAAAGCAGGGGAGGAGTTTGACATTAAACCGATCGGGCTGGCGGCGCGCGATACCCTGCGGCTGGAAATGGGCTTCTGCCTCTATGGCAACGATATCAACGACACCACTTCGCCGCTGGAGGCGGGCCTGGGCTGGATTACCAAATTCGCCGAGGGCAACGATTTCATCAACCGTCCTGCGCTGGAAAAGCAGAAAGCGGAAGGGCTGAAGCGGATGCTTCGCGGCTTCGAGATGGTCGACAAGGGCATCCCGCGGCAGCATTACGATATATGCAATGCATCGGGCAACGTGATCGGCGAGGTCACCTCCGGGACCATGTCGCCCTCCCTGAAGATCCCCATCGGGATGGGTTATGTCAGCAAGGAACATTTCGCTATCGACAATGAAATATATATCCGGGTAAGAGAAAAGTTGCTGAAGGCCAGGATCGTGAAACTTCCTTTCTACAAACCTCCACAGTAAGAAAACAGCCATGACCGGACCTCAGTTGGAAGTTTGTTTCTCACCCGCTTTGCTGGGGCCGTTCCGTAAAAGGAAAGAGGTAAACGTTGTGGTGGCAGATATTTTACGTGCTACTACGGCGATGTGCACCGCATTTGGTTACGGTGTCGCCTCCATCACGCCTGTCGCTAGCGAGACCGAGGCAAAGCAGATGAAGCAACAGGGATGGCTGGTGGCAGGGGAGAAGGACGGGATCAGGCTGCCTTATGCTGATTTCGGGAATTCGCCGCTTGAGTTCCGGACCAGTGGCATCACCGGCAAACACATCGCCTATTCCACCACCAACGGTACACGTGCGATCCATTTGGCCGCCAGCATGGGACAGGCATTGATCGCTTCCTTCGTCAACCTGGAGGCGGTGTGCAACTGGCTGGGGCGTGACCGCAAGGACGTTCTCATCCTTTGTGCAGGGTGGAAAGATGAATTTTCTCTGGAGGACGCACTTTTTGCCGGAGCGATGGTGGATATGCTTACCCATCATCACGACTTCATAGCAGTGAACGATGCAGCCATTGCCTCTGCCGGCCTTTGGAACCACTCGGCGAAAAGACTGATGAAAGCAATGAGCAAGACCTCGCACTACCTGCGGTTACTGGCCATTGAGGGCAGAAAAGGGCTGAAGTATTGCTTTTTTCCGGAGAAATTCATGACGGTTCCTATCCTGAAAGAGGGGAAGCTTGTGGATATCCATGGAGGTAAGCAACCGGCGCCATAAGCGGTCTGTCAGAGTATAAAGACCAGGATGGCGATAAGGATAGCTGTTCCAGCGGCCACCAATACACCGCCCGCCGCCGCATCCTTGGCCCATTTGATCTTATCGTTGTATTCGGGACTCACCATGTCGCCAATCCATTCGATGGCCGTGTTGAAAATCTCGGCCATCAGCACCATCCCGATGGCCATCACTACCAGTCCCCACTCAACCGGGGAAATCTTCATAAAGTAGCCCACAAAGAAGACCACACCGATGGCCAGGATGTGGATGATGAAATTCGGCTGGGTGAACGCCACGCCGGAGAAGCCCCGCAGGGCGTATTTCAGGCTCTTGAGCCGCTTGTATAAAAATGATCTGTTCGGATCGGGATCCATAATACGGGAATTTTTGATAAAAATAGTTAAAATGACCGGCATGGCATTGAAATCATCTTACAAAA
>JAHYJL010000198.1 GCA_019429045.1 Bacteroidales bacterium | reverse complement strand
TCTAACCGGGGGCACGGTCCATCAAACACTGAACCTGGAAAACCTGCCCAATGGCATTTATTTCCTGGAAGCCCGAAGCCCTGATCACCTGGTCAACAAAAAACTGATCAAGCGATAAGCGGCGGATTAGATTCTTCTTAATTACACCGACGGGTAAACCCATCTAAGCATAAAAAATGCTTACTTTTGCATTTGGTCTAATTCATCAACATTATGAAAAATTTAATCACTCTTGTTCTTTCCTTATTTATTGTTATTCAATCCTTTGCAACTGACTGGACCAATATCCGCTCCGAATATCCCCGGCCGGCTGAAAAAGAACTGATTTACTCCAATATTGAATCTTCTGAGATCCGGTTTTCCCTGAATGGTTTCCGGTCACAAACTGTGACCACTACACTGGGTGCAGCGGTGATTATCAGCCTGGACAAGGCTACGCCCATTCTTGAGCAGGGTGCGCCCGATCTGCCAAAGATGACGGCCTCGGTTATCATACCTGACCTGGCCCGGATGAAAACAGAAGTCATAGATGCTTCATACCGGGATTATGAAAATTTCCTGATCGCCCCTTCCAAGGGGAACCTTACCCGCGACATCGACCCGGCCACCGTCCCTTATGAATTCGGCGCCGTTTACCAGCAAAATGCTTTCTTTCCTGGAAACCTCGTCGATATGCGAGAGCCTTATATCATGAGAGATCACCGCGGCCAGACGGTGATCATCTATCCATTCCAGTACAATCCTGTAACAAAGACCCTGAGGGTGTATACAGATATTACCGTGAGGATCAGCCGGATGAACGACACCGGAGAAAATCCGCTGCTCCGTGCACAAGAACCCGATGTGATCGATGCCCAGTTTAATCATTTGTATAACCGCCACTTTTTGAACTCCGGCAGCGCTTCCAGATACACCCCTGTCAGCGAATTCGGCAATATCCTGATCATCTCCTACGGAGCCTTCATGAATGCTATGGAGCCCTATGTGCTTTGGAGGAAACAGATGGGATACCCGGTCGAAATGGTGGATGTGGGGAGTATCGGCAATGCGGCAGCGATTAAATCCTATATCGCCAATTATTATAACACCAAAGGCCTGACGTTTGTGCTGCTCGTCGGCGACGCGGCGCAGGTCCCCACATCTTCGACATCTGCAGGCCATTCAGATGTGAACTACTCCTATGTTGTGGGCAATGACCATTATCCGGACCTTTTTGTCGGCCGCTTCTCCGCCGAAAATATCGACCATGTGAATACGCAGGTGCAGCGGACGCTGCACTATGAGCAGAACCCACCGACGGATGTTGACTGGTTCACCATCTGCACCGGTATTGCATCCAACCAGGGCCCGGGAGATGACGGTGAATACGATTACCAGCACATTCGCAATATTCAGAACAACAAGCTGATTCCTTTCACCTATACTTATGGCAACGAGTTGTATGACGGCAGCCAGGGAGGTAACGATGCTTCCGGGAACCCAACACCGGCGATGGTAGCCAATGATGTCAACAACGGCACCGGGATCATCAACTATTGTGGACATGGCAGCAATACGGCCTGGAGCACTTCCGGCTTTTCCAATAGCGATGTTAATAACCTGGTGAATACCAATATGCTTCCATTCATTTGGTCTGTGGCCTGTGTGAATGGGAATTTTGTGAATATGACCTGTTTTGCGGAAGCCTGGTTGAGGGCCACGCATGATGGCCAGCCTACCGGCGCCATCGCTTTCCTGGGATCCACCATCAACCAGTCGTGGAACCCACCCATGGCCGGCCAGGATGAAATGAATGACATCCTCGTAGAAACTTATCAGAATAACATTAACCGTACCTTCGGCGCACTGTCGATGCACGGTTGCATGCTGATGAACGATGAATTCGGCAGTGGAGGATATGAAATGACCGACACCTGGACATGTTTCGGCGACCCCAGTGTCATGGTTCGAACCGCTGTGCCGCAAGCCATGACCGTGACACATGATCCGATACTGTTCATCGGAGCCACGCAAATGACCATCGTTTGTGATGCTGAAGGTGGAAGGGCTTCCCTTTCATTGGATGGCACACTGCTCTGTACCGAGATCATACAGGGAAGTTCGGTAACACTCAATTTCACTGCACTGAACAATCCGGGAAGCGTTACACTCACTATTACAGCATTCAATTACTTGCCGTACATCACTGAAATTGACGTGATTCCAGCTACCGGACCATACGTTGTTATGGATTCTTACCAGGTCAGCGACCCAACAGGCAATAATAACGGCCTTCCTGATTACAATGAGACCATCCACCTGGATATGAACATGAAAAATGTCGGCGTCCTGGATGCTATCAATGTAATGGTTTCCCTTTCTACAAACGATCCCTACATCATTGTCAGCGATTACAGTGAACTCTTCGAGATCATCCCCGCCGGCGAAACCGTAAATATTGCCGAAGCCTTCACATTCTTTATTGCCAGCGATGTGCCCGATCAGCACCAGGTCATCTTCAACCTCACTTCAGATGATGGAACCGACTCCTGGCAAAGCACGTTCTTTATGAATATGAATGCACCTGTCCTGAATATCAACAGCATCACTGTGAACGATAATATAGTTGGCAATGGCAACGGGGAACTGGACCCAGGAGAACGGGCCGAACTGACCATCAATTATTCCAATACCGGTCACGCCGTGGCTTATGATGTGGATGTATATTTGGAAGGCCGCTCCGGATTCGTAGAAATATCAGACCCTTTGCAACATTTCAATTCCATTGGCTTCTTCGGGGCTTTCAATAAAACCTTCTCCGTTTCTGTGGATGATGACGCCCCTACCGGCATAACCGTCGATTTTTTCAATGAACTGACCATGGGGGATCATCACCAGGATAAGAACTTCCCGCTGAAAATCAGCGCCAACTGCGAAGATTTCGAAACCAATAACTTCACCAAATTCAACTGGCAGCAGGGTGGAAACCTGCCCTGGCAGATATCCAATGTTTACCCCTACCAGGGATTTTACAGTGCCCGCTCCGGCGTGATCACGCACAATGAAACTTCGGAGCTTTGGATAACCTATGAAGTCATGTCGAACGACAGCATCGTCTTCATCCGTAAAGTTTCTTCCGAGTCATCCGATTACCTGAAGTTTTATATCAATAATGAATTGATGGGGCAATGGTCCGGTACCACCGGGGGCTGGAAAAGGGAAGCTTTTCCCGTCAGCGGAGGGATGAAAACCTTTAAGTGGGTTTACCAGAAGAACAACGTGGGCAGCGCCGGGAATGACTGCGCATGGCTCGATTACATTGTCTTTCCTTCGCCTAAGGTATTGACAATATGGGCCGGCCCGGATGATGAGGTTTGCGAAGGCGAATCCTATCACATCTCAAAATCCTATGGTACAGCTTATTTCCAGGCAGAATGGGCCACCTCGGGAAGCGGTGCATTCAACAATAATACAATCATCAATCCGGTATACACCCCCAGCGGAGCTGATATCAGCGGCGGTGAGGTGCAACTGACACTGACCCTCTGGGGAAGCCAGGGGAGTATGGTCACAGACGAAATGAAACTGGGATTTATTGTTGCACCGGCAGCACCGGCAACACCAGAAGGGCCTGATTACATTGATGTTGCAGTTACGCAGGTCTCGGAATACCTGATAAATGCGATTGCCGGTGCCGTAGATTACATCTGGGCTCTGGAACCTGAAATCGCCGGCACGATCATCGCCCAGGATACCAACGCAACGGTAAGCTGGAATGCCGAATTCACCGGGACTGCACATATCATGGCTGCAGCGCTGAATGAATGCGGTACCGGGCCCTTTTCGGCAGCACTGGAAGTGACCGTTGACAATACGCTGGTATACATTGCAGACCCTGGCGCTGAAGGTGTTTTTGTTAAGATTTACCCAAACCCGACATCCGGGTTACTCCATCTGGCCTGGTCCGACGCATCCGTTCAAAACCGGTCGGTCAGGATTTATGGCCTTGCAGGCAATATCGTGTATAACCAGGAAAACGCTCATTCTGCTGACGGGCAGGTCATGACGATCGACGTCTCGGCATTGTCACCGGGGGTTTATGTGATGGCACTGACCGGAAACGGGTCCAGTCTTTTCCAGAAACTGATAATAAGGTAAAGGACACATTCCATCATTTAAAAATTTACGAGTCATGAAACCATTCATCGTCTCACTTATTGTATTACTGACGACTTCTTTCAGTCTTAATGCAGGTAGTCTTGAAATCCTGCCTGGCCAGTCAAATGATTTGAAAATCATTGAAAATACCCTATTTTTCCAAAATCCCTTTGGATTTGTTAACTCGCTATCAAATATAGCAAATTTTGCATTGTCTCTTTTTGCCTGATCAACAATAAAACATTACGTGGTATTCTGGTTTCATCCTTTTTGGCAT
>JAHYJL010000197.1 GCA_019429045.1 Bacteroidales bacterium | reverse complement strand
CCTGGATGAAATCGAAAAGAAGGTCAAAAAGGGCAAGATTAACCAAGCATTACAGGAGGAACTGAACCTGAACATCTCCAAGATACCCGAAATTCTCCGGGACAATACCGACAGGAACAGGACGTCTCCTTTTGCTTTTACGGGCAACAAGTTTGAATTCAGGGCGGTAGGGTCTTCCGATACCTGTGCCAGGGCGATGATCATCCTCAACACCATACTGGCTGACCGGTTGAAAAAATTCAAGCAGGAGGTGGACGAACTCATGGCGACCAAGGTCAGGAAAGATGAGGCCATATTCCGTGTTTTAAAAAAATACATTACCGAATCCAGGGCGATCCGGTTTGAAGGGAACAGTTACAGCCAGGAGTGGATTGAAGAAGCCACACGCCGTGGGCTTTCCACCGCCAGGTCGACGCCGCGCTCTTTCAAAGCATATGTTTCAGATAAGACCATCCGGTTATTCAAAGAACAACAGGTTTTTACCGAAAAGGAGCTCCATGCCAGATATGAAATTAAACTCGAAAGCTTTGCCAGGAAATTGCAGATAGAGTCCCGCATGATCGGCGACCTGGCCAAGAATCACCTGATCCCGACGGCTATCAAATACCAGAATACTCTCATTGATAATGCCATGGGGCTGAAAGAGGTCCTGGATGCGAAAACATATGTTAAGCTATCTAAAAACCAGGTTGATAGCATTAAAGAGATATCGGAACATATCAGCCAGGTAAAGATCAATGTCAACCTGATGCTCCAGGAGCGGAAAAAGGCCAATCGGCTGGCAACGGTGGAAGAGATGGCCTATGCATATGATGAGAAGGTCAGACCCTATTTTGACATTATCCGTTATCATGTGGACAAGCTGGAATTGCTGGTTGATGATAGATTATGGCCACTACCTAAATACAGGGAGATAATGTTCCTGAAATAAATTTGAGAACGATGAAGAATTATTTTTTACGACTGCCAGGGTTAAGAATTATAATAATAGCATTGTTGAACGCAATGCTAACCAGTGCCCTGGCCCAAATCAGGGTGACAAACATCACTTCACCGGAGGGGTTAACCGGCAGGAGAGGCGTTGTCTATACCTTGCCAAGATCTGTAATCGAGGTGGAGCTTTTTATAACGAAAACACAGCTGGTGCCGGGCCCGTTGGCTCCTTATGCCAAAGATTATCTTGGACTGCAGGAAGTGATTACCAAAGCTTCAGCAACATATTCACTGGATGGAGCAGAAATGAATGTGTTTACGGAACCGGACCCGGATCGGGTTTATCTGATTGAAAAGGAAGAAAAGTCTGCCGGCGAAATCTGGCTGACGTTTGGAACATCGGGACAGCCAGCGCAAATGGAGAAGTTTTTCAGGGATGCCAAACCTAAGGGATTCACAACCTGGGGAGAAGCCGTTATACTTTCACCCGCATCGGATCATCTTTTTTCAAGGTATTCGGAATCCTCTACCCGGGAGGTTATCGATACAATTGTCAGGAAGGTTAGCGTTGATACACTGATCATAGAGCAAACCGTATTCAAGCGGTCGATGATTGGTTTTTCAGACAAAGAAAAAGCTGAGGTGGCGGTCGATAAAATCAAGCAAATCGAGCAGGATAAATACAATCTGCTCGTAGGTTACCAGGAAACGGCTTATTCCAGGGAGGCCCTTGAATTTATGTTTAATAAGCTGGAAGAAGAACGGCTGGAGTATCGCAAACTTTTTACCGGCGTTGAAATCAAAGAACGCTATACTGTTAAATTTTTTGTTACGCCTAACCAGGCGCTTGAGGGTCAGACATATAATCTCACAGGATTTTCAAGAACCAACGGGATTGTGGCCACAGATTCACAAAATGCTGTATCATTGAGTTTTGTGAGGAGCAAATCTTTACCGGGTATTGTGGAAGGTGGTCCGTTACCTGGTACAACAGGACTGGTTTACAGGTTACCTGAAAAAGCAGAAGCGGTGGTCTCATTCCAGGGTAAGAAAATAGGAAGGGAATTAATTGAAGTTTTGCAATTCGGGCCGGTATATACACTCCCGCCAGAGCTCAAGCGGGTAGAGTTCGATGTGGAGAGCGGAGCGCTGAGATATCTGATCCTGGAATAACCATTTTACCTTATCAGTGGTTGTGCAAAACGCTCTACATCTTCAGCTGTGATGACGTTATCACACAGAATGACAAGGCGTTCAACCACATTTCTCAATTCCCTGATATTACCTGTCCACTTCATTTCCATGAGTTTATCCAGCGCTTCAGGGTTGAATTGAACCACCTGTCTACCCTGCTCTGCACACACTTCTTCCATAAAATGCATTGCTAACAGCGGAATATCATCTTTACGCTCGTGCAAGGGCGGCACGTGAATGATGATAACGCCTAACCGGTGGAAAAGGTCTTCCCGGAAGCGACCTGCCTTGATCTCTTCGTTTAGGTTTTTGTTGGTGGCGGCAATCACGCGGACATCTACCGGTATATCCTTTTCACCCCCAACCCGCATGATCTTGTTCTCCTGCAGCGCCCTGAGCACCTTTGCCTGCGCCGACAGACTCATGTCTCCAATTTCATCCAGGAATAAAGTGCCGCCGGAAGCCATCTCGAAATCGCCTTTGCGTTGTTTAATGGCAGACGTGAAGGATCCTTTTTCATGGCCGAACAGGTTGCTTTCGATGAGCTCCGAAGGGATTGCAGCACAGTTAACTTCGATAAACGGTCCCTTAGCACGTTGGCTTTTTTCATGCAGTTGCCTGGCAACCAATTCTTTACCCGTGCCATTGTCGCCGGTTATCAACACCCGGGCGTTTGTATGCGCTACCCGGTCGATCATCTCGTGTATTTCCAGCATCGGTTTCGACTCGCCAATCATCTCATATTTCCTGCTGACTTTATTCTTCAGTACCTTGGTTTCGTTCAGAAGAATAGATTTGTCGAGGGCATTGCGGATGGTAACTAAAAGCCTGTTCAGGTCGAGCGGTTTGGCGATATAATCGAATGCCCCCTTTTTTATCGCCTCCACAGCTGTTTCTATGGTGCCATGGCCGGAGATCATGATCACAGGGGTGTCATAATCCTTCAGGATATGTTCCAGCACTTCTATGCCATCCATCTGCGGCATTTTGATGTCCAGCAGGATGACGTCGTATTCGCTTTGCTTCAGCAGTTCCAGCGCAGCCATGCCTGATTCGGCATCACTGACATCATATTTTTCATATTCCAGGATCTCCCGCAGGGTATTCCTGATGCTGCGTTCATCATCGACGACGAGGATCTTTGACATGATGGTTGTTTTTGATCGTGCGGTAAAGATACGGTTTTCCATTGTTGCTGGCTGTGCTCCTCCCGATTGATGAAAAGTATTTATTCACTTGATAGATTCACAGATAATATACTTATTTTTGTAAGAATTTATAAATGAATGACTTTCAATAGAATATATAGATTGCTTCTGATTTTTCTTCTCTGCCTTGTCTCCTTGGTATTATTTGCGCAACATCCTGACATAGGTCAAATTCCGGTAAAAAGCCCTCATGGCCAAACCTATCAATTCCCTTGGGCAGGCGGGATAAACAGCTGCCAGTTTGGCCTGGTGGACATCAATCTGAACGGTATCAAAGACCTGGTTGTATTCGACCGGACCGGAAACCGGATGATGCCTTTTCTCTGTTCCGGTACTCCGGGCAATGCCGGATATGTGTATGCTCCCGAATATGCCCACCTGTTTCCCGATTTGTACCACTGGGCCATCTTTGCCGATTACGACGGCGATGGAAAAGAAGATATTTTCACTTACAACACATTTCCGCCGGGAATTATCGTTTACCGGAATGTCTCGGAAAACGAACTGGAATTCAAACTGCAGGTCTATCCTTTCCTGACTTCCAACTACGGCAGCGGTTATGTGAACATCCTGGTGACCTACGCGGATTATCCGGCGATTTTTGACCTTGACGGTGACGGTGACCTTGATATCCTGACGTTCTGGGGCTTGGGGTCATTTGTCGAGAAACACAGGAATATGTCGATGGAATTATACGGTCATGCCGACTCACTTGTATTTGAGAGGACTGATATCTGCTGGGGATATTTTGCTGAAAGTGAAGAATCAAATCTTATAACGCTTGATACATGCCTTGGATGGCATAGGGCGGAGGGCGAAGGGCATAGAGCTAAGAGCAAAGAGCAAGTGGAGGGTTTCAGGCATACGGGATCGACGTTTCAGTTGCTTGATCTGAACGGTGACGGATTGACAGACCTGTTGCTGGGGGATACAGATTACCCTAATCTGGTAGCGTTGTATAACGGTGGTACGGCGGATACCGCAATGATGGTTTCCTATGAGTGGAACTTTCCGGCAGGCAACTACCCCGTGCACCTATTTTCTATGCCGGCTGCCCTTTATGCGGATATCGACCGGGACGGGGTGAAGGATCT
>JAHYJL010000196.1 GCA_019429045.1 Bacteroidales bacterium | reverse complement strand
ACTAAATCACAGAAACACAAAATTACACTAAAATTTATTTTATTGATTACCAGTATTTTGTGATATTTGGTGATTTTGTGTTTTGGTGGCTTTTAAATGATTCTAACCTTTTGATACACCCTCTTAAGGGGTGGGGGCATAAAAAAACCCGGCACAAGGCACCGGGTTTTTGATTTATAGGGAAGATTTTGGTTTAATTCTTTTCAACCGCTAGTTCTATATTTTCCACGGGAATGACAGAAACAAACGACCGGTCGTTTCTCCTTTTACGGAATTCCACCCTGCCGTCGATCAGGGCAAAGATAGTATGGTCTTTTCCCATGCCGACATTCAGACCGGGATTATGGTGTGTGCCGCGCTGGCGGACAATAATGTTCCCTGCCTTGGCAAACTGGCCTCCGAAAATCTTAACGCCCAGACGCTTGCTGTGTGATTCGCGTCCGTTGCTTGAACTACCTGCACCTTTTTTGTGAGCCATATCTGTAAGTTTTTAAGGTGTTGCTGAATAATTGATCACTGTTGTTCCGGTGCTTCTTCCGGTGCTGCTTCCACTTCTGCAGCGGGTGCGGCCGCCTTCTTTGACCTTGTTTTCGGAGCTTTCTCAAGAATGTCTTCTATCTTCAGAAGGCTGAGATACTGCCGGTGACCGTTGAATTTTTTAAAGCCTTTTCTACGTTTTTTCTTAAAAACTAATACTTTATCCCCCTTCAAATGCTCCAGGATCGTAGCCTTGACACTGGCCCCCTCGATCACAGGAGTCCCTACAACTGTCTTCCCTTCATGGTCGATCAGCATCACTTTCTCAAAATCCACATGATCTCCCTTTTCCCCCTCGAGGCGATGCACAAAAAGCTCCTGGCCTTTCTCCACCTTGAACTGCTGTCCGGCTATATCAACGATTGCGTACATTATAAACGTGTTTAACTGTCAGTCAAAATTTGGAAGCGCAAAATTACAAATATTTTTCTAATCACAAACATCTTCATTAAAAATTTATTACTTAGCGCTTTCGTTTCATATTCGCCAGAAAAACCCCCGCCAGGATCAGTGCCATCCAGAGGAAAAAAACCCCTGTGATCCGCTCCCCGTCAGCAACGCCCCACAATACAGCAACAATAGGGATAAGGTAGGTGACTGACGCGGCAAAAAGCGGCGAAACAAGTTTGACCAGCCTGTTGAAGGCGATCAGGGCCAGCCCAGTGCCAATCACCGCCAGGATTGTTATATAGCCCAGCCCTTTCCAGGCCCCTGATTCATTGGATATTTGATTCAAGAAATCAGTGAATAACAGCAGGTACAGTAAAACCGGTAATCCTATAATAAAGAAAGAAAGTGCTGTAATGGTGACGGCATCCGTTTCCTTTAGACGATATTTTATGATATTGACGTTCGTGGCGTAGCAAATAGTGGCAATAACGATGTAAACGGCATACTGAAAATTAAATTCAAAGCCCTTGCCACCGCTGATACTGATCAGTCCGACTGCACCTGCCAACCCGAGAAGAACACCGGCAATATTGTACCAACTGGTCTTCATTGCAAAGAAACCTAACCCAACAACCAGTGTGAACAAGGGGGTAAGTGAATTCAGGATGCCGGCCAGGGAACTGTCGATGCCGGTTTGTGCCCTGGCAAACAAGAACGCGGGCAGGCCGCTTCCGATCACCCCTACCAGCGCCAGGTACTTCCATTCTCGCCGGCTCAAATGCCTCAGGCGATTGATAGCCAGCGGCATCAGTGCGAAAAATGTGATCGTGATCCGTAACGCTCCCACCTCCTGGCTGGAGAAATACTCCAATCCCTTTTTGATCAGGATGAAAGAGCTCCCCCATATCAAAGCCAGGACGAAAAGGGTGCCCCATGCAACCCAGAAGGTTCGGGTATCCCCTTTAGGCACCTCGCTGCTTGCGGCGAGGAAATTCATTCTGGGTTGTAACACTTATTAACAAAGATATATGTGAATCTGTGGATTAACTTTCTGCTCAGTGAGCCTGGCGTGCTTTTTATCAATTTGAAAAAAAATCATACCATGGTTAAAAAAATGCTGTTTTTCCTTGTGGAATTAAAACAAATGTACCTATTTTTACAAAATTAAGATTTATTTAGGGCAGGCAATCAATTTTTTAATGTTTAATCATCAACTGTTATGAGCTCAGATAGCCGGTCACCAAATAAGAATAAACCTCCATAAACAAATAATCAATATATCACTAACTAGATTAATTACCTGAAAACCAATCAGAACAACCAAAAATAATTAATTAATAAAAATTTATGATCATGAAGAGATTTACAAAAAGCCTGTTAACAGGAGCAATCCTGTTGATGTCTACTACATTGCTCTGGTCACAGATGATCACACTCAGCGGGAGCGCCCCGGTGGATTATATCCCGGCCACACGCGCTGTGCTGTATGAGCAAATGCCCGAAACCGGCGGAAGTGCCTATGCTTCGCAGGAGTTTCCGGACTTACCTACATATTCCTGTGAAGGGGCCGATGATTTTGTCGTACCCACAACATGGACGATTCAAACCGTCACGATCTGGGGCACAAGATGGAATGGTACCGGCCCGTCTACCAACATTGTCAATGTCAATTTCTACGCTGACAATGCAGGTGTGCCGGCAGCCACAGCCCTTCATTCATTTCTGTCGGTTGCCGCAACGAATTCAGGCACATTTCCATCTATTGTGTATACAATCACTTTACCGGGCTCAGTTACACTAACCCCGGGTACCTATTGGCTGGGAGTGTCTGAAGTGGCGCCCTATGGTACACACGGCCAGTTTGGCAGGGTGAGGGCCACACCGGTTACCAACACCATGTTTTATTGGATAAATCCGGGTGGCGCTTTCGGTTATGGCACTGCCTGGGTTCCGGGAACTACCCTGAGCGGTACTCCCTATGACCTCTCCTTCCGCCTGGAAGGCACTGCCGGTGCCTCTGCGACCTGTGATTACCAGGTAGGACTTTATGACAGCTATGGCGACGGCTGGAACGGAGGCCTTCTGAGTGTACATGTGGATGGTGTGACTGTTCTTTCAAATCTGACGCTTCCCAGTGGTTACGGTCCGGTTTATTATACCTTCAGCGTAACAAATGGAGCACAGATTACCACTACTTATACTCCGGGAAGCTGGGCTTATGAGAATGAATATTATATTGTTGATTCTGAAGGGAATCAGGTATGGATTTCTGGATATAACTGGGTGCAGCCTACCAATATCCTGCCCGGGCAACTTTATGCCAGCTGCCCGCAGCAAGGAGCAGTCGAAGGATACGTTTTCAATTATGATGGACTGGCTATTGCAGGTGCGACCATTGGCTTGGAGGGTGGCCCGACAACCACATCCGGCCCCGGTGGCTATTACCTGCTGGAAGGTGTGAATAGCGGCGATGTATTGATATCCTGCTTCAAACCAGGATATAATGTCGCCACCGACCTGGTCACGATCAATATCGGCGACACAACCTATCATGATTTCATCCTCACCCAACCCAATATGGTGATCAATCCTTTGATCATCCAGGAGACGCTGAACCCGAACGAATTCTTTACCACGTATATTAATATACTGAATAACGGCAACGGGCCGCTGGGCTGGTTCGCCGAAATTATCTACCCGGAAGAAACGGCAGGCAGCTCAACTGTGACAATCGAACTACCGGCAGGCGATCCTTATCCTCCGCAGAATACAGCTGTGGCTTCCGGCGCCTATAAGGCCCGCAATGCAGGTACCTACACCCTGAACCCCGGAAACGGGTCGCGTTCAGGGGCCAATGTGTTGCTGATGGCTGCAGACGGCGCCAATGTGATCCAGAGTTTGCTGAACGGATATGGCGACCTTGGCACTATAACTATAATGAATGTGCAGACCATGACACCGACGCTTGCCCAGCTCCTGGCTCATGATGTAGTGGTCACCTGGACGAACTACACGTATAGCAACCCGGCCGGAATAGGCGATGTTTTAGCCGACTATGTCGATGCAGGTGGAAAAGTTATCAACTGTATGTTTTCACTGGGTACCCATTCCTGGGCAATGGCCGGACGTTTTGTGAACCAGGGGTACAGCGCCATGAGCGGTACCTCCATCATGTATGGGACCTCCTGCCTGGGCACGTTTAATCCTGATCATCCAATCATGGCCGGCGTCACCAACGTTTGTGACTATTACCGGCTGTCAGGGACTGCCCTTACCACCGGTTCAACCACGATCGCCCAATGGGCCGACGGACAGATCTTCGTCGCTGCCAAGGACGATAAGACCGTGGTGAGCATCGGCGGATACGTCGGCGATTCATACAACTGGACCGGCCAGATGCCCGATGTGTTACACAACGCCATTAACTGGCTGATGACCTCCGGTGGAGCAGGTGGCTGGCTGACGATGGATTACTACGAAGGCATTGTGCCTCCGTTCGGCGGGGTGA
>JAHYJL010000195.1 GCA_019429045.1 Bacteroidales bacterium | reverse complement strand
TCAAGGTTTACTATCAGAAATTTGACTTCTTAGGGTTTACCTTCAAACCACGCATCTCAAAGATGCATGGCAAACTCAAACTGGGTTTCACGCCTGCCATAAGTCAACGGAACATAGCCCGTATTAGCGATGAGATTCTCAAAAGAAAAATTCATCGTTGGGTTCATTTTCCATTGAGCAGAATAGCAGAGCTTATCAACACCCAGATACGAGGTTGGATAAACTACTATTCCAAATTCCGAAAATCCGAGTTGCGGAGACTTTTCCGGGTCATTAATATGCGTTTGGTAAAATGGGTGCGCAACAAGTATCGAAAATTCAGGCGACGCCACTGGTACAATGCCTACAAATACCTTCGGGGAATAGCAGAAAGCTATCCGAATATGTTTGTGCATTGGCAACATGGCTTCACGCCTTGATAGTCTTTGTCATGAAGAGCCGTATGAATCGAGAGGTTCACGTACGGTTCTGTGAGAGGTTTAGGGGTGAGATTCCCCTTTACCTACTCGACTGTTACAAAAGTTGTAACCGACGGCTTCAGTCGTCGGAAGAAAAAGCCCGGAGTCGTCGGACTACTAAAAAAAGAGACTTTTTGACTTTTGAGACACCCTCTTATAAGATACCTCGCTGCTTGCGGCGAGGAGGTTCATTCACATTTTAAACCGATTAACTTTAACTTTGCCCTTTGAACCTTGAACTTTGAACTGGAATCCGTGGTTTTTTATCCGATCATCAGCTCCATTATCGTCCTGATCGTGCTCATCCTGCTGGCGCGCTATATCTGGGGCATGTTTTTCGATACGAATTACCGGCCGGTGGAATGGGATAATGCCCGCAAAAAGGGCTTGATCAGCAAGGAATTGATCCGGCTTGAAAGGGATTATCCCGATAAGGTGCGGTTTTTCAACTGGTGGTTCCAGGTTGAAAGGCTGAAGAGGGATGGAGTCCCTGGGGACTTTGCAGAGTTAGGGGTATACAAAGGCGAAAGCGCGAAGATCATCCATCGCATGGATCCCTCCCGAAAGTTCCATTTATACGACACCTTTGAAGGCTTCAGTGAAGAAGACCTGAAGGATGAAACGGGCGAAGCTGCCACCTACACTACCCGGAATTTTGCCGACACGAGCCTGGAGCTGGCCCGCCGGAACATCGGAGGGAACGAGAATATTGTGTTTCACCCAGGATATTTTCTTGGGTCCGCAACCCCCACCCCTTCAGGGGAGGGGGCCCTGGCTCTCGCCAACCTCGACGCCGACTTATACAAACCCACCAAAGCGGGACTGGAATATTTTTATCCGAAACTGTCTCCCGGCGGGGTGATCATCGTTCATGATTATAACCACAAATGGCCCGGGATCAAAAGAGCCGTAGATGAATTCATCTCATCGGTCCCCGAAACGCTCATCATGGTGCCCGATATGGAAGGGAGCGTGATGATAATACGGTCAGCAGAAAATTTTACCGGGCGTTTAGCGATTCAGCAACAGGATACCACTTGATTGCGCATTTCCGGCCATTATCCTGTAAACATAAACTCCCTCGGTAAGTGCATCGAAGTTACCATTTCTCGCATTCCAGATTACTTCATGTGTTCCGGAAGACATTTTCTGATCAAGCAAGATATCGACCAACTGTGCTCCGGCGGTATATATTTCAACAATAACCCGGTTATCTGCCGGTAAATAGAAGGAAATCCTGGTTTGATCTGAAAAAGGATTGGGATATGCAACGGAATGGAAACTAAAAAGCGGATTATGGATTTCAGGAATAGAAATGGGTATTTCAATCCCCCCGGAATAACAATACAGACGGCCATCCCTTCCGCCGGCCACCATTTCATAGGTCATGTCGCCCACAATGTCGGGAATAGCATTAATCGCATCGACGGGCGTTCCGAAATTGATTGAATGCAACACAGAGCCATCCCTGCCGCTCAGAAAATAGCAATAATTACTGCTAAAAAGTGTTCCGATCATGACATCCGAAAAACCATCCCCGTCAATGTCATTGGTTTTGGCTACACACCAGGATTTATCGGCCAGCGGTTGCAACCACAGGTTGGATGCATCCAGCCCACTGATGACAACACCATTTGTTCCGCTGTGCGCCACAAGTATATCCTGATGTCCATCGCTGTTGATATCATCCATCTTGACAAAACGCAATATGAGTGAGTTTCCGATTCCGGAATTACCGAGATTAGCGCCATTCACACCGCTCAACAGCCGTATATTTCCCGAAAAGTCCCCCGCCACGACATCTTTGAACCCATCATTATTTAAATCATTCAGCTGGGCTAATGCCCAAACTGAAGATCCGGGCATATTGACAGTCCACATGATTGCCCCATTGGAACCGTTTATGCCATAAACCTTTCCGATGGTTTCTTCATTATTGGAAGCGCCGGCCAATACATCGGGAATGCCATCACCTGTAACATCCTCTATGCCTATTACCGAAAAGTTAGGGCCTCCGGTGTAACATTCCCATATGGATTCACCCGTAAGTGCATCCAGGCAGTAGATCCTTTTCGGGCCGGTATCGTTGGCGTCATCTCCGGTAGCGGCCAGAATGTCGGGATGCCCGTCAGAATTATAATCGTAACTGGCATCGACCTGGTATACCCACCCTCCATTGCCGTATTCATGCGTATCATGTTTCCAGATGATCTCGCCGGTTTTCCCGCAGATTGCAATGATGGACCGGTCACCCCAGGCAGTTCCGGCAATAATATCCTGAAATTCATCTCCGTTGATATCATCAACTGCCATCATACAGTTTTGTCCGTAAACCGAACCGGAATAGATATGCCGTTCCCAGATCACATCGGCAATATTATGCGAATTACCGTTGAAACAACGGATGTAGTTATCTTCTGAGCCCACAATCACATCTGCGACTTCATCTCCGGTAATATCGTTTATGGAAATAATTGCTTTCGGACTGTTGTCATAGCTCACATCAATATTATAATACCACAACACATTACCGATCGGCCACGGGATATCCAGACCGCTGCCCTCCAGGTAAACTTGAAACGGATTCAGGCCTGGATCATTGTTAACAATTTGCACGGAATCATATATATAACTATTATCATCTTGAGGACTGAACCAGAACCCAATGGCAACAGTATCTAATGTGCCGAGCGTTATGGGCAATTCAACCGCTTCATCCAGATAAAAAGCATCATTGGTAATGATAATTTCAGTAATCTCAAGGTTCTGATTACCCATATTCCATACATGCAGATTCCATCGGGTGCTGGCAGTGATCCGCAATGGCCCGTAGGCGTGGGATACATTATCGGCCTGCAACATTGGGCCTACAGCAACAGCCTGCCCTGTCAAGATAACCGGACTGACAGGGTGAACCGGATCGTTGGTTACAATATTGACAGTAGTATTGAGTGTGATAGGATTAATAGGTGCATAGGTAAGGGGAATATAAACACTGTTCCCTGGATTTAATGTGTGCGGCAAAGAGAAAGTTGTTGAAACCGGCACCCCGCTCTGAATTTCAATATCGCTAATAATCAGGTCTCCGGTACCGGTGTTTTGCACAAGCATATTCCATGTTGATGATTCGCCGACGGTTACGATTCCATAATTATGATAATTTTCGGGAATATAGATTACAGGGGTTCCGCTGCCCCCCAGATCGACTTTGTACAGCGTGGAAGGCGAGCTTAACTGTCCATCGACATACCAGAGATATTGGCCGTCGAATGTAATCCCTGCGGGCTTTATCCCATTGGATGGGTGGCTTTCGACCAGGGTGCCGTCGGTTTCTATTTTATACAACATATTGGCATTATAGTCGGCTATCCACAGGTAACCGTTCTCCTTGCAAATGTCCCATGGCTGATGTTCCGGCGATGGGAATTGTGTCAGAATGTTTCCATATCCGTCTAATTGATATACCATGCCATCCGGATTATAATAGCAACAAACCCAAAAATTACCAGTATCATATTCAATGCCTGACATATAAGTGGCCGGTAGATCGAAACTGGAAAGCAGTGCCCCGGAGTAGTCAAATTCCACTGCGATTGCCGGTGTGTACGAACCAGTCCTGTCGGTAGACCAGAAATTATTACCGTCAAAACACAGTCCGTAGGTAGTTTCTTGTGGTGCGGTGCACAGTAACGTATAACTGCCATTTGACGGATCGATTTGATAGATCAGGTCATCAGGGCCGTTTGTGCCATAAAGCCCACTGTAAAGATAGGTTCCGTCCCAGGCCAGGCCGGATGCTTTTCCCGGTATGGTGTAAATTGCAACGATCGTCCATTCGCGGCCAGCCTGTGAAATGGCCGGTTCAATGTTGAGAATCAGCCCGAAATAAAGAAATATGAGTGTCGGTAAAGATAAATAAAAGATGTATCTTAGGGGAAAATCTTTTGATATGAATCTAATCAATTTTCTAGAGCAGTTTCCGGATGAGGTTTCATGTAAGCTGAAATTCAAAGAGATG
>JAHYJL010000194.1 GCA_019429045.1 Bacteroidales bacterium | reverse complement strand
TTTGTCGTTAAAAAAACAACATTTGTCGCAAAAAGATCAAATCAGGGAAAGTATTTTGCCGGTAGCGCCTTTTTTTTGTTGGATATAGGCCAGGCAGGCAACAGAAGCATTTTGCCAGCGATTTTGATCCTGCAGCAGTTCGATGGTTCGAGTGTTCAATTGTTGGGAGTTGTAGATGGGGAAGGCGCCGCTGGTTTCGGTCAGCTCAATGGCTTCCCTGAATTTATGGTATTTCGGGCCAAAGATGACCGGCTTGCCGAAAGCGGCCGCTTCCAGGATGTTGTGGATCCCCGCGCCGAAGCCCCCGCCAATGTAGGCGATAGTAGCATACTGGTAAAGATGCGCCAGGTGTCCGATGTTGTCGATGATCAGGATATTTGAGGATAGTGCGTTATCTTCTGTTAGTTGTGAAAAAAGACAGGTTCTGAGTTCTGAGTTCTGAGTTCTGAGTTCTGAGTTCTGAGTTCTGAGTTTTGAGTTTTGAGTGCTGAGTTTGATGTTTGGAATTCGGAATTCGGAATTTGGAATTTTAAAACTTTGCCTCAGCCCGGAGATCCTCCTTTCATCGACCTCATGCGGTGCGATAATGAACTTCATCTTATCACCATGTGCTGCTATCAGATTGAGGATCAGTTCTTCATCCGCGGGCCAGGTGCTGCCGGCCAGGAAAACGGGTTTGCCCGCGGCGAATTTTTCGACCAGGGGAAAAGTTTTGGCATGGGCTGCGATCTCCGCCACGCGGTCGAAGCGCGTGTCGCCGCTGACGGTGACATTTTCGATTCCGTGATCCTTCAGCAGCCTGGCAGATTCTTCATGCTGCACAAAGAAACGGGTGACCTTGTGTAGCTGCTTGCGAGCCCAGGCGCCGTACCAGCGGAAAAAGTGGTGGTTCTTCCGGAAATTCGCCGAGATCACATAGGTCGGGATATTGTTCTTATACAGCTCATCCAGGTGGCGGAACCAGAATTCGTATTTCACGAATACGGCCATTGAGGGACGGACCAGCCGGATGAATTTCCTGGCATTGCGCCGTGTGTCGAGCGGCAGGTAGAATACCTCGTCGGCGACGGGATAATTTTTCCGCACTTCGTATCCCGACGGGGAGAAAAAGGTCAGCACGATTTTCCAGTCGGGGTGCATGGCCCGGAAAGCCTCGATCACCGGGCGGCCCTGCTCGAACTCGCCGAGGGAGGCGCAGTGGAACCAGGCAATGGCCCCCACCCCGTCCCTCCCCAAATTGGGGGAGGGAGAAAGGGAGGGGGCTGACCGCCTCCCCTGTACCCACTTTTTCGCCTTAAGGTTGAAGAGCGCCGCCAGCGAGATGGAGCATCCGTAAAGCCGTATGATCAGGTCGTAGATGAGCCACATGACCGGGCGGGTTAGTAGTAGTAATATTCCCGTGGCATCCGTTTGCGAAGCGGGATCATCCACGTTACCCTGGGGCCGAACAGCAGGTCGAAGCGCTTTTCATCTCCGGATTGGCGGGTATCGAAAAGATATTCCCGGTATCCCCGGGTAAATCCTTCGTAAACATCGAAAGCGATGGTGAAATTCACCAGGTTGTGCTTGCCGAAATACATATAACCGACCGACTGGCTGAGGAGAAAACCGCCGCTGAGCCGGTCATAGCCACGGCTGTAATCACCTTTGAGCTGAGGGGCGTTTTTGTTTTCAACATCGATCCTGATCTTGTGGCTGATATAGCCTAATCCTGCCGTGATGAAAAAGCCCGAATTCTTGTCGTGGCCTAAAGCAGGGATCAGCTTCCCGACACGGCCCGAAATCGTATATCCCCTTTCAAACAAAGCAACCACTGCCGGTGTGCCGTCGCCGCTGATGATATTTCCCGTGGAAGTCATGATCCCCTCCAGTATCTTGAATCCGTATTTCACGTTATTGCCGAAAATGTAGCTGTATTCGGCGCCCAGGAGCCAGTTGGTTTTTGTTTTCCAGAGAAAACCCGGGCCGATGACCGAGTTTGATCCGAATCGTTCGGCCATATCCGCCCCCGGCCACTGGTAACCGTAAAAACCATAGAACATTGGAATGCTTACAGGAGAATCATTGTCTTTCTCCTGCGACATGGCGTTCAGGCCCGAAAATAAAACTATCAATGCCACGATAACTATTCGCACGATCGGTTTTTTCAGCAAATGTAATGAATGAACGCTAAAAGGGATGAATTATTTGGAAATTTGGAAATTTGGAAATTGGATATTTTATATCGGTCTGTGGATTCATGCCTGGCTACAAATATTTCACGCCTACGGCGTGAGCACAGCGGAATGTCCACCTAATGTCGCGAGCGCAGCGAGCTAATGTCCATCAATGTCCACTTAATGTCGCGAACGAAGTGAGCGAATTCACCTTACCACCATAAACTTCGCCGAACCGATAAAATGGTTTTTATCCCGCACCACCGCCAGATAGATGCCGGGAACTAAGCCGGAAACATCCACACGGATCTCTCCCTCCCGGCCGTCTAAGCCCCCCTCCCGGCCTCCTCCCGTCTTATTGACGGGACAGGCTCCCAACCGGGGGGAGGAGAGCACGGGCCTGCCGAAAATATCATAAATCTCCAATGAATAAACAATTCCCTCACTTAAACCCAAAACCCTAACACTCAAAACTTCCCGCACGGGGTTCGGCCAAACCGCCACGCCTCCACGCCCCCATGCCTCCATGCCCCCATGCCCTTCCGCCTCCTCAATGCCTACAATCAGCCCGCAATCATCCTGCACGATGGTGTCCGAAACGATCTGGTAAGGGCAAAGACTGTCGTAGGTGAAAGGCTGGGTGTAAATGGTGTCGTCTTCGAGGTTGAGATTTAATTTTCGTAAATAGACATCAAATTGATCATTTTGTAATACATCGAAAAAGATTGGTAGCTTATTGTCAAAGCTTAGCTTTAACACTTTCCTTTTCACGGACAAACCCAAGTCGGTATTATTCAATATATTACCTAAAGTATCAATTAAAACTGTGAGTGTTATATAATCATCTGATGTGTTTCCATAACCACAATTTGCGGCCATAGTCGTATCATCAATAAAAGTGGCATAGGTTAAACCGCCGTTTCTATATCCACTGATTATATCATAAATACCAATAACACTGCCATTTAAGTCTAATTTAATTAGCGCTGATGATGAGAAATTGGTTTGATGATAATAATGGCTGACTGAAGAATAATAATAGTTATTTCCCGGGTCCATAGTGGTTGTCCAGGCATCACCGCCTTGCAGGTTGTTATCCGCATGTACCACGGTTTCCCATTCGAAATTGCCGAGTGAATCGGTTTTAATATAATAATGTTTGAGCCAATACATATTCGTAGAAGCCGTATCTAAATAACCGCAAACAGCGGTAATTAAAAAACCTTTATCCGGTGTTTCCAGAAGATGGCGGGAATCTGGGCTATCTAAATAAGGATCCGTACTGTTATAGCATTGTTTCCATAACAAATCACCGTTTGCATTGAATCTGCCCAGGCAAATCCTGTCGTTGAAATGAGGCGGAAAAAAACCTGTGTATCTTAAAATAACGGCACAGCCTCCATCCTCCGTAGCTACAATCGAATGTGCATAATTCAGAGAATTCGGAATATAGAAAATACGGCACCATTCTTTCTCTCCGCAAGCATTTAGTTTCATGATCAGTGGATCTTGTGAGCCGTAATAAGTAGTAGTCCCTGAAAGGAAAATATCTCCGGAATGGTTCGTGGTCATACTGAAAAAGCCTATATAAGAAACTGTATTTCCAAAGGTTTTTTGCCAGATGATCTCACCGTTGATATCCGCTTTCAACAGCCAAACATAATGAACATAGTTCGGGCCAAATTTTCCGGTCATCAGGTAGCCGTGATCATAATACTCTGAAAAATCCTGGGCTACAACATTCTGGCCGGGAAAATAACTTTGCAGCCACCGTGACTGAGCCGGAAGTATTGATGAGAAACAAAATAAATAAATACCTATTAAATGTATAGTTAAATTCTTCATCGTTGTTTACCTGGAAATATTGACTTTTTTCACTTCGAGGAGCTGATTGCCGGTGAAAAGTTTGATGAGGTATATTCCGGCCGATAATTTCCTGGTATCATAAATCCGTTGGTTTCTCGCATCACTCAGTGTCAGCTCAGAGATCACCCTTCCCGTCAGATCCGAGATTTTGATGCAGGCATCACCTGGTTTATCCATTAAATCGTACTCAATGATTAAATAGCTCCCTGCCGGGTTGGGAAATACTTTCAGGTACGATACTTTTGGGGGCATAGCGTGCCCTGGCTTGTCCCAAGTCCTGCTTCTTTTAAAGAATTCAGGAAGATAAACCGGTTCAGCGTATGCTATCAGGCCGTATTTGATTAACAGGTTCCTGGCATAGATCCCCGGTTCGTCATCGTCTTGCTGCGATAAAGTATGCAAAGATGCTGTCAATGTACTATCCAGCCATGTTGAATCTGCTTGCAACCGGACCAGTACTTCAAACAAACCC
>JAHYJL010000193.1 GCA_019429045.1 Bacteroidales bacterium | reverse complement strand
GGAGAAGATGCGGCAACATGTCGCTTCATTACTGGAGAAACTGGGACTACCTTTCCGTGTGTTGCGTTTATGCGGTGGCGACATGAGTTTCACTTCGGCGCTGACATACGATTTTGAGGTATTCTCCGCTGCCCAGCAAAGGTGGCTGGAAGTGAGTTCGGTCTCCAATTTCGAGAGTTTTCAGTCGAACCGCATGAAGCTTCGTTTCAGGGACGAAGACGGTAAAACGCGCCTGGCGCACACACTAAACGGCAGCGCCCTGGCGTTACCAAGAGTAGTGGCCGCCCTGCTGGAGAATAACCAGGTGGAAAACGGCATTAAGATGCCAGGACCGCTGATAAAGTATACAGGATTTGAGATCATCACAAAATAACATATTCGTTTTCATCGCGGGAATTGTGCTGCTGACCGCTTTGGCGGCATCTCCATCCGTGAAAGTATTTGCACAGGTCTTTCCGCAGGTGCAGACCCCTGAATCGCGGCGGCTGCAGCAGAACCAGGAAAACCAGAAACTGGCCATGCAGTACTATGAAAACAGGGAATACGAAAAGGCGCTTGAGCTTTTCCGGGACCTTTACAATCAGCAACCGACGCATTTCAGCTATACCTACTATCTCTATTGCCTGATCGCATTAAAAGATTACACTGAAGCCGAGAAGCTTATCAGAAGCAAGCTGAAAAACGAACCAGGCGCGTTCCGCTACGAAGTTGACCTGGGGTATTTGTTTTTGCTGATGAACAAAGTCGATAAGGCTAATAAGCAGTTCGAGGATATTATCAACAAGATGGCCCCCGGCAAGGCCGCTGTCCTCGAAATTGCCAATGCGTTTACTTCGCGCCAGCAATTTGAATATGCCATAAAGACTTACCTGAAAGGAAGAGAGCTGCTCAGGAACACAGAGCCATTCCATATGGAACTGGCCCGGACCTATGAGCTTACCGGCAATTACAGCGGGATGATCGACGCCTATCTCGACATGCTGGAGTACGATCCGTCAAAGCTTGAGTTTGTGCAGGGCAGGCTTCAGAACACCCTCAGCAGGGATATCGATGACAAGATCGGGGATGCCCTCCGGGCGGCCTTACTCACCCGGAACCAGCGCAATCCCGACAACAGGTACTATGCTGAAATGCTGATGTGGTTTTCGATCCAGCGGCAGGATTTCTCTTTTGCCCTGATCCAGGCCAGGTCGCTGGACATGCGTTTCAATGAGGGCGGCATGATGGTCTTCAGCATCGGGAACCTGAGCCTGGCCAACGGGGAATACAGCGTGGCCATTGATGCCTTCAGTTACATCCTTAACATAGGGCCCATGCATCCGTATTATACTGAAAGTCTAACCGGGTCCCTGCGCGCCAAGTACCTTTCGGTTACCAACGCATATTCCAATCCATACAAGAATCTTGTTTCGCTTAAGCAGGAATACATTTCCGCCCTGGATGAACTGGGAAAGAACGCAAGGACCATTTACCTGATGCGCGACCTGGCCCATTTGCAGGCATTTTACCTTGACCAGCTTGATGAAGCGCTCGATTTGCTGGAATTCGCCGTTACCATACCCGGGGCGCCTGAAAAGGTAAAAGCGGAAATCAAGCTGGAACTGGGCGATGTTTACCTGTTCTCAGGAGAGGTTTGGGAGGCCTCGCTGCTGTATTCACAGGTCGAAAAAGTCTTTAAGAGCGAACCCATCGGCCACGAGGCCAAATTCAGGAATGCCCGTCTTTCCTACTTCATCGGTGAGTTCGACTGGGCCAAGGCGCAGCTGGATGTGCTGAAAGCGGCTACTTCGAAACTAATTGCCAATGACGCCATGCAACTCTCGCTGCTGATCGGCGATAATTTGGACCCCGACAGCACCTATCACGGACTTTCCTATTTCGCCAGGGCCGACCTGCTGATATACCGTGGCAAGGACGACCTGGCGCTGATCACTCTCGATTCGATACGTATGCTGGGATTGTATCACCCGCTGGATGATAACGTACTATACCGTAAAGCGGAGATATCTATCCGCAGGCAGGATTACCAGGCAGCCGATTCGCTGCTGGCCAGGATTGTAAGTGATTATCCGTACGATATCCTGGCTGACAATGCCCTGTTTAAAAGGGCGGAACTGAGGGCCGAAGCGATGAATGATACCGAAACGGCCATGCAGCTTTACCAGCAGATGATGCTCAATTACCCGGGCAGCTTGTTCACTACCGAAGCCCGGAAAAGGTTCCGGCACCTGCGTGGAGACTTCATCAACTGAGCGGAAATCATAAACAGCTATACCGTGAATCATCCCGTCAGGCCAAAAAAACATCTGGGTCAGCATTTCCTGAAAGATGAGAACATCGCCCAAAAGATCGTTGCCGCATTACCCTCAGATACAGTTAATATCATAGAAGTTGGGCCCGGCATGGGCGTTTTGACGAAATTTCTGATCAAATTACCCGAAAAAAATTGTTATTTTATCGACACAGACAAGGAATCGGTCGAATATTTGCAGGAGCGGTTTCCAGAACAATCCGGGCAGATCATACATGGCGATTTCCTGCGTTTCCATCCGGAAACAATATTTTCAGGCAATTTTGCGGTTATCGGGAATTTTCCCTATAATATTTCCAGCCAGATATTATTCAAGGCATTGGAACACCGGGATAAAATCACAACGGTGGTCGGAATGGTCCAGAAGGAAGTGGCCGAAAGGCTGGCTTCTGGCCCGGGAACAAAGAAATACGGCATTCTGAGTGTACTTCTCCAGGCCTATTTCAGGATCGAATATTTATTCACCGTAAACGAAACGGTATTTATCCCACCGCCAAAGGTCAGATCAGCCGTGATCCGACTGACGCGAAACGATGTTACCAGGCTCGACTGCGAGGAGGAGCTTTTCTTCAGGGTGGTCAAGACGGCTTTCAACCAGCGGAGGAAAACGCTCCGCAATTCCCTGAAGGGGTTTTATATTGATTATGAAAGAGGCGATATCCTGCACCTGGCCGGCAAGCGTGCCGAGGAGTTGGGGGTGGAGGATTTTGTGATGCTGACGCGGCTGGCGGTTTAATAATAAGTTTTGAGTTTTGAGTTTTGAGTTTTGAGTTGGGTGTGGGTTTGGGGTTGGGGTTTGATTAGTATAGTTTGATGAATTTTTCTGAAACCATTGAATTTTTTTCCCCGATGATGAGCAGGTAAGATCCTTTGGAGATTCCGGAAAGGGAAACCTGGTACTGGTCCTGGCCCGGATTCAATTTCCCATGAAGCAGTAGTCTTCCCTGCAAATCGATGACCCAGTAATCCGCTATGACATCCACCGGTAAAAAGTTAAATTCAAGCATATCGCGGGCGGGGTTGTGGCGGATTGTCAATCTGCCCGGATTTCTCAGCGGTTGATCCTTCACATTCACCAGCTGGTCAAGGTTGAATGCATACATGGACCGGCCGTAGGTGGCGGCGACCAGCGTACGGGTGGGTTGGTGCAGGCGGATATCCGTCACCGGCACATTGGGCAGGTTATTGCCAAGCATTTGCCAGTTCACCCCAAGATCCCGGGTCACATAGACGCCGAAATCGGTGGCGATATAGAGTGTCGAATCGAGTGATGGATCGGGGATGATATCATTCACCGGCATATCGGGGAGGATACCGGTAATATCATTCCAGGTACCCCCGGCATCGGTGCTCCGGAATATATGTGGCAGGTATGAATCATATCGGTAACCTGAGAAGGTGACATAAACTATGTTATGGTTCATGGGATCGGCAGCAACGCGTGTTACCCACCGGTCAGGCAAAGATTCCGATAGCCAGGTCCAGTTTGCTCCGCCGTTTGAGGTCCGCCATACGTTGCCGTCGTCAGTGCCTATGTAAACATATTGGCTGTTTGAGGCAGCCACTGAGATACTTGTTATGGTCCCCCAAACCACGTTCATACCGCCGCCTCCATTGGTAAGATCGGGGCTGATAACCTGCCATGATACGGCCCGGTTTACGGATTTATACAGCCTGTTGGCGCCATAATAAAGCACCTGGGGATTATTCGGGTCAAAGACGACGGGGGTATTCCAGTTTTTACGGTCCGAGCTGCTGATACCGCTCATGGCGGTCATGAACGAATATCCTCCGTTGGTGGACCGGGCAAAATTCCCGTACTGGTACTCCGCATAAACATAGGTGTTATCCAGGGGGTCAACGAGGGTGTAAAAACCATCGCCCCAGTAAATGTTATGCCACTCATCAGGGTTGCCCGTAAGGGTCCTGTTAGTCCCGTTATCCTGTGTCCCACCATATAAACGATGCGGGTATTGTTCGTCGACCTCACAGGTATAAAATTGTGTAACAGGCAGGTTTTCCAGGAAGGTCCAGGATGATCCTGCGTTATAAGAGAGATATACCCCGCCGTCGTTTCCGAGCACGACAAACCCTGGATTCATGGGGTGGACAGCGATGGCCTGCTGGTCAACGTGCACCCCGGAGGAGATCATCGACCAGCTGTTACCCCCAT
>JAHYJL010000192.1 GCA_019429045.1 Bacteroidales bacterium | reverse complement strand
CTTAATGATCCTCAATTATCCGAAGGTAATCAGTGAGGCTTAGCAATTCTGAAGCCTTCCTGATATCTGTTACTTTATAATTCAGGTTGTCAGGGACCCTGCCTGATTCATTATTATCACTTAAGGCGTAAGCGTTCGGCGTACTGCATGTACCATTTGAAATTTGGCTCACCTATATCACCTAAGGTTTTTTGCTCCAGCGATGTGGCAGCAATTCAACAAGCTCACTCTGTTTAGTATCTTGAATACGCGAAAGCACATCAGTGAACCATTCCTGCGGATTAATGCCGCTGAGTTTACAGGAGCCGGTAAAGGAAAAAACAATGGCAAGGCGTTTGGCGCCTTCGTGGCTCCCGGCAAAGAGATGGTTTTTCCGACTTATTACCAAAGGCCTAATACTATTCTCAATAGGATTATCGTCAATCAGATAACTACCGTTTTCGCAATATCTTTTCAACTTGTCCCATAATGATAAGGTATAATCAATCGCTTTTCGTACCGGATCTTTTTCCAGCAGGTTTGGATCTGATTTCTGTTCCAGCAGAATCTGATAGATCTGATTTAGTACCGGAACAGACTTTTCCTGGCGAAGAGCGTAAATCTTGTCATAGTCCAGGTTGTTTTCTTTGGCTTGCTTTTCAACTTTATATAATTGCCCAATCAATTCAAGCACTGGATCGGTTCGCTGAGGATCATATTGTTTCTGTTCAAAATATTTACGCCTTGCATGCGCCCAGCAGCCCAGCGTAACAACCCCTTCTTTGTTATCCATTTCATGGTAGATATTCAACCCGTCAGTTTGCAATACTCCTTGGTACCCACGCAGCATCTCATGTACTACCTGCTGGTTACGATTCGGCTGATAGTCAAAGAACAGCAGCTTCTTATGGGGAGCCATATAGTCGATCATATAGCCCCGGTGAGAAGATCCCGGTTTATCCTGGGTCAGCACCCTGTGAGTGGTATCGTCGCTCTGTATATAACCCGAAGAAAGGACCTCCCTGATCAGGAGGTCATACAAGGGTTCGATGAGCCTGCATACTTTAGCCATCCATCCGTTGATGGTGGACTCTGCCAGGTGAATGCCGTGTCGCTTGAGTATCTGAACCACCCGGTAAAAAGGCAATCCATCAACCATCTTGCTGACCAACAGGTAAGCCAAAAGCGAGGCTCCGGCATTGCCCCTGGGTATAGGCATAGAGGGCATTGGAGCAATTACAACGGTTTCTCCACTGGCAGGGGCGTACTTGTATCTAATAATCTGGCGAACATACAGTTCTGCTTCTTTGTATTCAAGAGTCTCAGAAATCACCTTTCCAATGCGCTTCATGCCCTGGATCTCCTCGGCCGGAGGCTCAATCTCCTCAATGACGCGTGGCAGATCCGCAGGAATCGGCATACGACCATGAGTGGCCTTGGGTTCCTTTTCTTTCTTCTTACGGGTATAACTGATGTGTTCTTCCTGGGCTGGGCCAGGCTCTTTCATTTCGATCTCACCCAGACCCAGTGTAAGCTGAGAGGGATCTGGGTGGATGATTCGCTCAGAGCGGCTCGAAAAGATCATTCTCTTGAGTTGATCAAGCTGCCGTGTCACATACTCCAGATCCATTCGAAGCTTGGCATTTTCCTTTTGAAGAGCTTCAAAGTCCTCTCGGGAGACCTGCATCATTTCACCGGATGGGGAGTCATTTTTCATACATCCAAGATACGATGCAGCAGCCTGTGTACCTAATAAATACAAGGGTTTTGCTAAAGAATTTACCAACACAAACCCGCGCGACAGGTTGATAAAACAGCCCTCAAAATGAAAATTGAAAAAACGACTGGCCAGATGACCTTAGTTACTAACACCAACGCGTGCAGATTGTTGAAAACGGTCGAAAACAGAATATCGCTCTCTCTGATAAACTTTCTTTGGAGAGACTCCCTGGATCATCATGACCAGTTCTGTCCAGTTCATGGTACAGGTGTTTTTTAAGGGATCAAACTCAGGCAACTGAAAGGTCCCCTTTTCCAGACGTTTGTGATAGATAATAAAACCATCGTTCTCGAATCGAAGCAGTTTAACCATGTCCTTGCGCCGATTAACAAAAATGAACACCTCTCCAGAGGTGGCATTACGCCGGAGCTGCGCCCGGATAAGTCCGCCAAGCCCCCGAAAGCTTTTGCGCATATCGGTTGGTTCGCGGTATAAATAATAACAATAGCCAGTGGTCAGAGCAAACATCAGAGACTTTCTTTAATCATGGCGGAAAAGAAAGAAATACACTTTTCCCCAGTGGCAACGATGCGTGTGCCATCAGGTAGCCAAATCTCGATTTGGTCGGTCATGGCATCAGTGGCTGGTGGAAACCCGCCCAGTAGTACGGGCATAAAATCACCCGAGTGGGCCTGGCCTGATGGTTGCAGCTTCTTAACCGTGGGGAGGATTGATAATGGGGTACGCATTGCAGGCAACTTAATATTTAACTTTCTTTCGATAATTCTTTTGGCCGGTGAGTTCATGTACTTTTTTGGCCTAAAGGTACCTGCCAGGAAAATATCTGTCAAGATGCACTACGCCGAAGGGTTACAATACTATGAACCTGGTACGCTGGCAAAGAAAAGGCTACATAATTAAGCTTAGGAACGGCTGGTACGCTTTTCAGGATACCGAAAGCCATGAGAACATTGAATGGCTGGCTGCAAACCTTATTTATGCTCCGTCATATATTAGTTTACATACTGCCCTTTCATGGTACAACCTGATACCGGAAATGATTACCAGTACGACTTCGGTTACTACCCGAAAAACAAATCAATTTATTACCCCGCTGGGAAAATTTGATTATCACAGGATCAGGCCTGAACTGTTTGGCTTCGGATATACACTGGAAGATGCTGACCCAAGTAAGGGGAAATTCAAGTATAGCAGGAAAATAATGGTGGCAACCCCACAGAAAGCCCTCCTCGATTTCTTTTATATCAACAGTTTCTATGATTCAGAAAAAGAAATGGAAGGTTTAAGGTTGAATGTAACGGAACTAGGAAAAACACTTAATGAAGATTTTTACAGGTTCCTTGAAAGATACAAAAACAGGGCCCTGGAACGCAGGATAAATTTAATGATTAAAACTCACGGTTTATGATCAGCTTTGATGAAATCAAATCTTTACTGATAATGTAATTTCAAGAATCAGGGAAGAAGGAATTACAGTTGAGGCAGATGACAAGGAGAAAGATTTGAAGTTAAGTACGTTCAGGCGAAATATCGTTTTCCCCGGCCTGTTATTTGACCTTGGATTAACCGGTCACCGTGAAAAGAAGCTTCTTATCAAGATAGAGTGCGAACCTCACAACTATACCTACGAGCCAGAAAAACCGATTATCCAGAAGTCTAATGTATTTACACAGATATTTGCTCCCTCGCCGGCAGTTCTTTTATTAATGAAAACCGGGGCTGTCATCGAAAGGGGGAAGGGCCGGGACTACTATGATTTTATTTTTCTGTCAGGGATTACAGAACCGGATTTCGGATACCTGGAAATGAAATTCGGCATAAAAAACAAATCTGATCTGTATAAAAGAATACTTATTTCATGCGAAAAAACCAATTTTCAGGAGAAATCCCGGGATTTTGAAAAATTGGTTTTCGATCCGTCCGAAACACAAAAAGTCCTGCTTTTCAAAGATTATATCCGTCAAAAAGCCTATTAATTTTCTCAACCTCCTCGCCTTTTTCCTGAATTCCCCTGAATCCCCCTCGAATTCCCCTTGAATTCCCCTTGAATTCCCCTTGAATTCCCCTCGAATCCCCCTTGTATCCCCCTTGAATCCCCCTGAATTCCCCTCGAATCCCCCTTGAATCCCCCTTGAATTTCCTCAATCTACAAAGGCCCTTCCCCCAGCACTATCTCATAAATATCAACAGAATAAGCGGCAAAAATACCGTATCCGTTCTCAATATTGCAGTATACCTGAACAGGTTCGGCGAAAGGGTCATTACGTGCCCTGCTGAATTCATTGCCTGACATGCGGTATAAGTAACTGGCCTCAGAAAGACTGACAAGTTCAATGAAATATTTCCTGCCTTTCCTGGCATTCCTGTCGGTGAAATTAACTTTAAGCTTATAATCAAGTCCGTTAAAAACTTCATCACTAAACAACAAACTCATAATATCATTACCATTTTGCCCAACCGCCCCGTCATCGCTGGATACCCACAGCATCCTCCTGTCGATAGTAAATTCCAGCGAATCAGGTTCCTGATATACGGTATCATAATAGGCTACCGATATCTGATAGTAATTGTCAACCTCCGGAGGATCACTGAAAAGAATACCAAAATTACCCTCTGCATTTCCCCCGTAATAATGAGTACCATTGCTGTTTGTCCACTCATAATAATTTGCTTCTGTTATCACGGCTGACACACTGGTAACCTGAACCTGCAGCGGGACAATATCACTTGATGTGGCCACA
>JAHYJL010000191.1 GCA_019429045.1 Bacteroidales bacterium | reverse complement strand
CTCCGGGTGGCGGTGGGGGTGGGGGGGCCGAGGCGCTGGCAATGATGACGGGCACAATTATTAACAATCCGGTTATGATCAGGTTTAATATAACTTTTTTCATGATTTGATACTTTTTCGTTGCAAAAATATATTTAATAATTGTCCGGCTTACTGGCTGATAAATACCTTATCGGTGTACACATTCCCTTCTTTGGTAATGACCTTCACGATATAGTAGGCGCTTACATTGCCGATGGTGACCTTGTTGACGGTGCTGTTGGGCAGCGTACCGCGGTGCAGCTCCCGGCCCATCATATCATAGGCCACGTATTCCTGCACCGTTTCATTGCCACGGTTCACGATGTAGGCATCCTGGCCGTAACCGTATATGCGGATCGCACTCTGTGCAACCGGGTCATCGATACCGGTCGGGCCAAAGAAGTGAACGATGAATCTTTCGGCAGGGTCATCAGGACTTGCCGTAAATTCATAAACGGGATTGGCCAATAAATCCTGCCAAGGGCCTCCAATGGCCAAATCTTCGAGCCATATTTGTGTCCCTCCGATAAATGTTTCCAGGTCACTGGCAGTTAGAGAGTATTCACCTTCAGCACCGCAATAAAACTCAACCGGTACTGACACGGTCTGATTTCCAAGCGGTGGCATAATATTCTGGGTAAGTTTTTCTCCTGTCGTTGCAAGGGAATTGATTTGGGTTACCCCTTCATACATGCTTTCCCACTTATATGAATCCAATGTGTCAAATCCAGAACTTCCACCTTCATAGAAATAAATAAGCAAATCATCTGCACTTGAGTTCCCCTCAGCTTTAAGTCTGAAAAGGTTTACATGTTGATTTTTAATAAATGGTGCGTGCCAGTGAACTCTCATAATGTTGTTATATGTAATGGGAGGAGTTCCTCCAGGAACCCATAATGTACCTAAAACGCCAAAAAATCCCTGCCCCGGGCTGATCATCCCACCGGATCCAGTCATTGCCCCGGTTCCCGTGCTTGTATTCGTATTCCATGTAGCATAGTTCCCATTAGGAACAGTTCCTCCACTCAATCCATGTTCCCATATGTAAGCAGTAGGGGAGGCATTAAAGGCAATTATATTATTAGCATAAAGAGTATTTAGATTTAACCCGCTAGGATATGGGTTTGAAAGTAATACACACCCATTTCCAAATGCTGTTGTTTGGCTCAGGGACCATGATAGTCCAACACCAGCAGGAACAGTGGTAATTGTACCCGTATTAAGATTACCTATCTGGCTTATGGTTTTACTGACACCACTGACATCGCTCAACATAATACCGTGCGGGGTTGGAACCGGTTCAGTAAGTTGCCAAATATTTTGCCATGCGTTAGTTGGTTCTAAATATTGATAAGAATATGTACTCCCCTGTAATAAATCAAATTCTTGCAAGAAAACACCATTTTGTCCCGGAACTCCAGGTAATGCAAAAGATGGATTATGAACCAGTGGCCCTATTTGATGCATATGATATTGATAATTACCGGCATGGGCCATATAAGCCTGTACTTCCGCACTGCCATTTACACCATATGTGACGGTTCCATTATCAATGAATGACCCTGTTCCAAACTGATCTGCTGTGATCATCAATGACTGCGGATCTTCGATATGTGTGGCGCCATTGGCTGTTAAAGCGAATCCTGATCCGATAGTCAGGTCAGCTCCTGTAGCAATAGTGAGTTGATTAACCACACCGTTAAAGTAAGTGATCAATCCTCCCGTACCATTGATGTAACAATTCAGTGAACCGTCAGTAAGCCCGGGTTCCTGATTAGCTTGTGATCCACCGCACCATGCAGCCCCATCCCAGAAAATACCAGCGAACAGCGGGATGTTTGTCACAGTAGTGGCGCCATAGGTTGTTGGTATTTGATTGGAGCCCGGAGGGTTTGCAGTCATAATAGATTTTGCTCCATTAGCAAGAATGCTTACCCATGCATCATCATAAGCCGGGATTCTAAATGTTTTAAAAGAACCCATAGACCCAAGAAGAGATATTCGCGCCACCTCAAAGGGAACCCCTGCTGTGAGGGCCTTCTGATTTCCTGCAGCATGCGAAAAAACCTGGTAGAAACTCCCTCCCGAAGAACCATTATTCTGTGGAGAAAAATTAAAACCATTTGTATTTGTTACTGCACCCAAAACGCCGGTACTTCCATCCGTCACTTCAATGGTGAAATTTCCCGGATTCCAGTCAGTTGAGGAGGGATAATTTACATCAGGAACAATATAGATTATCAATTGTGCATTGGCGCAATCATTATCCAGAAGATAATTCACCTGACTATTGGTTTGAATGTAGATTAGGGATAACAATCCAACCAAGGAGGCGAAAACTATTTTTTTTGTAAACATTTTCATAATAATATCTATTATAAAGTTAAAGTCGTAACAAATTTATGGCAATTGTTCATCAACCTTGTTGTTAATGGTGCCGGGATTGCCCGGGTACGTTGTAACAGTAATGGATATCTGGGAGATATCACTGGGGTCATAAACATATCCGATAATTCCATCCAAGTTTACATCAGCATTATCATAAACACCAGTCACTGGCAGATTAATAAATCCATTGGCAGTAATTACTGCTGTGGCAATTGGCGAAATATCACTGGGGGACCAGACATAACCCACCTGACCATCTCCATTCGCATCTCCAGCCCACAGTGCAAAAATACTACTGCCCATATCTCGCATCGGATTCGTGCCATAAACCCCGGTTCCCGTTGTAAAATTGAAGGCAGGGTTTGATGCGTTAAGATCAACCGTACTGGCAGTCATCACTCCCAGGTGGTTCCTGTGCCGCACGGCGATGTAATACTGGTCTTTCGGCACGCCCTGTACTTTGGCGCCGATAATGCCGTCGGTATTCAAAACATTACCTGCATCATCGACGAAGTAAGCTCTTGAGTACAATACAGCGGATGAATTCGTTTTATCCCTGAATTCGATATTGACCCAATCAACAGCAGTTCCCGGAATGGAAGCCACTGTCGCATTTCCTGCATAAGGATCTGTCAGAGGGATAAGACCTGCTGTATTCAGTGCGGTAGTCATTACACCTCCGCTATACGGCCCTGCCAGGAAGAGATCCAGGTCGAGGTTGATGAAGAGGTAGAAATCATCGCCAACCAGGAAGCTACCCACATCGGTAAAGCCGGCGCCTGACTGGGTATAGGGATCTGTGCCCGAAGCGGGGCCTGAGGCGGCCCAGTCGACGTCATCGCCGCTGACCTGGCGGCCTACGGCGCAGTCGGTGCGATAAAAGTTGGTTTGTTCATCCGTCAGATTCCACTGAGCGGTAACGGTGAGATTGGATCCGCCTGCGGCGCCTTCGGTAACGACCCAGTGGCCTGTCACGGCATGGTCGGTACCGGTCCATCCGGTGGGCGTAGTGGCCTTGAAGTCGACACCATACGTATCCGATGTTCCTATATTATTCAGGACAAGTGGATTGTAAGATGTGGACGATCCAACAGGAAATGCCACATCAGTTGCTCCCACCGGGCGTTTCAACTGGCCGGCGCCGTTGGTGACAATATAGTTGGAGGCATCGGCTGTGAGGACCGTTGCCGCATCCAGCGTCAGGTTAAAGGTGTTTAATGCCAGTTGCCCGCTTGTCAGGGTAAGATTTTTTGCCATTACCTGGTCGATGCTGGTCAGAGAAACGCCGTTGGCGTTGTTGATCTCCACATCGCAGTTAAAGGTTGTCGATGCCGTGCCCTTGATCTCCTGTGCCGATGTACCGACGAATTTGAGCGTCCCGACAGAGCCGGCGTTGATAGTGCCGGAATTGTTTTCGAAGTGCCCCTTCAGATCAACGGTGCCGTCTATTAAGATATCACCGCTGCTTGTGCTGGTGTAGTCTCCTTCTATCACCAGTGTGGCGCCGCTCTGGACGGTAATTGCCCCGCCGGCATTATACAGCTGTGTATATCCGGTAATAAAGGCCATTGAAAACAAAAGAGTAAAAAGTATACTTTTCATAATGCGCGGATTTTTATGGTACCTGTGTCACAATTTTGCAAAGTAAATAACAAATATAACTAATCGGTCAAGTTTTAACAATTAATTAATAGTTTTTTTTCAGACCTGGCAAGTCTATCCCATAACTGCAGTTTATTTTAACAAAAGTAAGCATTATCAAATCAAAAGTAAACAAATTGAACTTTTTTTTTAATATTTTTTATCGACACTGCCAGGAGTCGGATATTAATCCTGAATTTCATTAATTGTAATACCTTTTTTACGTTGAAAAGGGCAGAAAGTTTCTGGTTTCGTGTTTCGTGTTTGGTGTTTGGTGTTTCGTGTTTCGTGTTTCGTGTTTGGTGTTTCTGGTTTCTGGTTTCGTGTTTTTTGTTTTTTAAATTGTGATTTTTTCAGGTATAAATACCTATTTTTCCAAAATCCCTTTGGATTTGTTAACTCGCTATCAAATATAGCAAATTTTGCATTGTCTCTTTTTGCCTGATCAACAATAAAACATTACGTGGTATTCTGGTTTCATCCTTTTTGGCAT
>JAHYJL010000190.1 GCA_019429045.1 Bacteroidales bacterium | reverse complement strand
ACTCCCTGTCGCCGGCCACGAAAGAATTGCTGCGGGAAGTAGATGATATCGTTTATTTCCGCGTGTACCTCGAGGGGAAATTCCCGGCGGGCTTCAAGCGGCTGCGGAACGCCACCCGGGAGATGTTCGACGAGTTCAGGGCCTACAACAAGAACATCCAGTACGAATTTGTCAACCCTTCGCGCAGCAGCGACCCGAAGGAACGAAATGATACATACCAGCTATTGATGGAAAAGGGGTTGCAGCCCACCGACCTGCAGGTCAGCACGGCCGAGGGGCGGCGCGAGCAGCAGGTCATCTTCCCAGGCGCGATCGCCAACTACAAATCCAGGGAGCTGGCCATCGACCTGCTCGAATCGCAGATCGGGATGGCTACCGAAAGGGTGCTGAACAGCTCGGTACAGGCGCTGGAGTTCAAGCTGGCCAGCGCCATCCGCGACCTGACCGTAGTCCATAAACCCAGGATCGCTTTCGTGCAGGGCCACGGAGAGTTGTCGGGCCGTCAGGTGCAGGATATCGTGCAGTCGCTGTCACGACAATACGCCGTTTCAAATGTCACCATCGACGGGCAGCTCAGCAGCCTGACCAGGCGCGACAGCGTATCGCCCGACCGGACCCGGATCACCAATTTGTTTGAGGCCCTCATCATCGCCAAACCGGTGTTGCCTTTTCCCGAAAAGGACAAATTCATTCTCGACCAGTTCATCATGCGCGGCGGCAAGGTGCTCTGGCTGATCGACCCGGTGATGGCCGACATGGACAGCCTGGAACGGGCCGAATCGACCCTCGGCATTGCGGTGGACCTGAACCTGGAAGACATGCTGTTCAAATACGGCGTCCGGCTGAACAACAACCTCATCATGGACCTGAATGCGCTGCCTATTCCACTGAGAACAGGGCAGGTGGGCGGCCAGCCCCAGATCGACTTCTTCCTGTGGTATTTTTTCCCGGTGATCACATCCACCGAAAAACACCCGGTTGTCCGGAACCTCAACGCCATCAAAACGCATTTTGTCAGCAGCATCGACACCATCAAAGTCCCGGATGTGAAAAAGACGATACTGCTGCGGACCTCGCCTTATTCCCGGACCGTCAACGCCCCGGCTTTGATCACCCTTTCCATCCTGGAAAAAGAACCTGATCCCAGGCAGTATGCCGGCCCGGCAAGAGTGGTGGCCGTGCTGCTGGAAGGTGAATTCCGGTCTGTTTTTGAGAACCGCATTACCCCTGAACTGGAGGCCGACAGGGAAATCGGCTTTCTCAAATCAGGCAGGCCAACCCGGATGATCGTGGTTTCCGACGGCGATATCATCCGGAACCAGTTGCACTATTCGCAAGGCCATGCCCTGCCGCTGGGCTTCGACCAGTTTACCCGTGAAACCTTCGGCAACAAAGACTTCATCCTGAATGCCATGGATTACCTGATCGATGAATCGGGGCTGGTTACTATCCGGAGCCGCGAGCTGAGCCTTCGAATGCTGGACATGACCCGGGTGAACAACCAGAAGCTCTTCTGGCAGGTGGGGAATGTGATCCTGCCCGTTCTGATCATCATCCTCTTTGGGCTCTTCCGCCATCTGATGCGCAGGAGAAAATATTCAAGGTAGAAACTTCGTTAATATCTTATGAACAACACTGCATGAAGAATAAGAACCGTATTGCCCTTATCATCACCGTTATCCTGCTTCTGGTCGCCACAGGCTTCATCCTGACCAACTCCTATACTACTCTGCGCAAGGACGTCAGCGAGTTTTCCGTACAGGATACTGCTTTGATTACCAAGATTTTTCTTGCCGATAAGCTGGACAACCAGGTTACACTGGAACGGCAGGATGACGGGAGCTGGACGGTAAATGAAAAATACACGGCGCAACAGGCCAAAATAAATTCATTCCTGAAGACTTTGCAGGAACTGCGGGTCCGGTCGCCCGTCCCGCTGGCGGCCAGGAACAATGTGATCACCCGCATGTCGGCCATTGCAAGAAAAATAGAAATATACCAGGTGGTGCCGCGGATCAACCTGTTCAATGTCATACAGCTTTTTCCCCGGGAAAAGAATGTGAAGACTTATTATATTGGTGATGTCACGGCCGATAACCAGGGCACTTTTATGCTGATGGAGGGGGCGGATGAGCCCTACATCGTGCATATCACGGGGTTCAGGGGCTTTGTGGCCACCCGCTTTTCAGCCATCCCGTCCGACTGGCGCGATTATACGGTATTCAGGACAAGGCTGAACCAGATCGGATCGGTCAGAGTAGAATTTCCCCTGGAGCCCGACCAGTCGTACCTGCTAACCGTGCAGGACAGGCAGCGTATTACCATGATGTCGTTGCAGGACAATCGCACGCTTGACCATTTTGACACCCTCCGGGTGATGAGTTTCCTGACGGCTTTCGAGGATATCCGGTTTGAATCCCTGCTGGAAACGCTGATCGAAAGGGAGTTCATCGATTCGGTGATCACCAGCACACCGCAGACCATCATTACCCTGACTGACAAGACTGGGGTGGAAAATGAGGTGCTGATATTTAAAAAGCGGGGCTTTGCGCCTCTTTTCTTTGAAGATGGCGCGAGACTGGAGCCGATGGATCTCGACAGGGCTTTTGCCCTGGTGAACAACCGGGAGGATTTTGTCCTGATACAGTACTATGTTTTCGACCGGGTGACCCGGCGGCTCGATTACCTTCTCGGCGGGGATTTGCCTCCGCTATTGTAAGAATGCCTCATAAAAAAACCGACGGGTTAACCCGTCGGTTGCCTGGACATTTTATACACCCTCTTTTTTTGTTTGATAAATCGTCGGTTCCTACACAACGCCGTGGGCGAGCATGGCGTCGGCCACTTTCACAAAGCCGCCGATATTGGCGCCTTTCATATAGTCGACAAACCCGTCTTCTTCCTTGCCCCACTTCACGCAGTTGGCGTGGATGTTGACCATGATGCTGTGCAGCTTGCTGTCGACCTCTTCGCGCGACCAGTTGAGGCGCATGGAGTTCTGGGTCATTTCCAGGCCCGAGGTGGCTACACCGCCTGCGTTGGCCGCTTTGCCGGGACCGTAAAGGATCCTTGCATTCAGGTAAGCTTCGATCGCTTCCGGTGTGGAGGGCATGTTGGCGCCTTCCGACAGGAGGAAGCATCCGTTCTGAATGAGCGTTTTGGCGTCATCGCCGTCGACCTCGTTCTGGGTGGCTGATGGCAGCGCAACGTCGCATTTGATCACCCAAGGCCGTTGGCCTTCGTGGTAAGCACAGCCGAATTTCTTGGCATATTCCTGGATGCGGCCGCGTTTCACATTTTTCAGGTACATAACGTACTCCAGTTTCTCAGGGGTGATGCCGTCGGGATCGTGAATGAAACCGTTGGAGTCGGACATGGTAACGACCTTGGCGCCCATCTGGGTCGCTTTTTCGGTAGCGTACTGGGACACATTGCCCGATCCTGATACAGTGCAGATCTTGCTCTTCATCGAATCGCCGCGGGTCTTCAGCATCTCCTCCGCGAAATAGACCTGCCCGTAACCGGTCGCTTCCGGACGGATCAGGCTTCCTCCCCATGCCAGCCCTTTTCCTGTCAGAACACCGGTGAACTCATTCTTCAGCCTTTTGTACTGACCGAACAAAAATCCGATCTCCCGGCCACCGACGCCGATATCACCGGCGGGAACGTCGGTATCGGGCCCGATGTGGCGGAAAAGTTCGGTCATAAAGCTCTGGCAGAAACGCATCACTTCCATGTCGGATTTACCTTTCGGGTCAAAATCGGAGCCGCCTTTTCCGCCGCCCATGGGCAGGGTGGTGAGGCTGTTCTTGAAGACCTGCTCAAAAGCCAGGAACTTCAGGATGCCGAGGTTCACCGTGGGATGGAACCGCAGACCGCCCTTGTAAGGACCGATCGCGCTGTTCATTTCGATACGGTAACCCTTGTTGATCTGGACCTCGCCCTTGTCGTCCACCCATGGGACACGGAACAGGATCACCCGCTCCGGCTCGGCGATCCGCTCAAGGATCTTGGCCATTTTGTACTTGGGATTCTCTTCAATAAAGGGGACCAGCGATTCTATCACTTCCTTTACTGCCTGATGGAATTCTTTTTCACCTGGGTTCCTGGCAATGATCTTTGCCATGAATTCGTTAACCAGGTTTTCGTAATTGCTTGTCATATAAGTATTTGTATTAGGTTGTGAAAAATATTTTGAAAAGCACGGCAATATTAAAAAAAAAATTGTCGCCCGGGCTAGAGGGCTGAAAAATGACAGGAAGGGTGTTATTTAGAAATGGTTTAAGTTGGTTCTTGGTTCCTGGTGCCAGGAACCAATCATCAGTTTTTGTATCTTTACTCTCTAAATTTCAACCGCTGTAATGAAGGACCCCCTTACCAACCAATCCGGCTCTTACCAACAACTCAGGGCAGAGAACATCGAAAGGCTGAAAGAGCTGGCAGCGATCAACCGGACGACACAGATCCTAAAAGAATCCAAAACGATCGAGGATGCGCTGCGGCAGATATGCATGATCCTTCCGCCGGCCTGGCAATACCCGCAACATACTGCGGCACGGATCATGTATGATGGGAAAG
>JAHYJL010000189.1 GCA_019429045.1 Bacteroidales bacterium | reverse complement strand
CCATTATACTGGGCCACCAGGGCAAAGCCATCAAAAGAGTGGGTACCCAGGCCCGGAAAGATCTGGAAGCATGGCTGGGCAAAAAGATTTTCCTTGAGCTAAGCGTGAAGGTGGTGAAAGACTGGCGCAACAGCGAAAAGGAGCTGAAGAAGTTCGGATATGACCTCTGATACCAGGAAGATCATTACCTTTGCAGCATGCCCAATGTAATAGCCATCGTAGGCCGGCCGAATGTCGGCAAATCAACGTTTTTCAACCGCCTGATCCAACAGCGCCAGGCTATTGTCGAGGAGACAGCCGGCGTTACGCGCGACCGTCATTACGGTAAATCGGACTGGAACGGGATCGAGTTCTCGGTGATCGACACCGGCGGTTACGTCCACGGCTCCGATGACGTTTTCGAAGAGGAGATCCGCAAGCAGGTCGATCTGGCCGTTGATGAATCGGACGTGATCGTCTTCATGGTCGATGTGAAAGATGGCCTGACCGATATGGACAAGGATGTAGCGGCGTTGTTGCGGCGAAGCGGCAAAACTGTCTTCCTGACAGCCAACAAGGTGGATAACACCCAACGTACATTCGATATCCATGAGTTTCACGTACTGGGCCTGGGCGAGGTTTACGGGATCTCCTCCATCAACGGCAGCGGCACCGGCGAATTGCTCGATGCCATCGTGGCTAAATTCACCGACACCACCGGTATTGATATTCCGGATCTGCCGAAGATTGCCGTAGTGGGCCGCCCTAATGTAGGAAAATCATCCCTGATCAACGCCCTGATCGGTGAAGAACGGCATATTGTCACCCCCGTCGCAGGCACCACCCGCGATACCATTTACACCCGGTACAACTCTTTCGGGTTCGATTTCCTGCTGGTAGATACGGCCGGTTTGCGCAAGAAAACAAAGGTTACTGAAAATATCGAGTTTTATTCGGTCATGCGCGCCATCCGGGCTATCGAGCACAGCGATGTCTGCCTGCTGCTCATCGATGCGCAGGAAGGGCTGGAGGGCCAGGACCTCAATATCCTGCGGTTGATCCAGAAAAACCACAAAGGGGTTGTGATACTGATCAATAAGTGGGACCTTGTTGAAAAGGAGAATAATACCATGCGTGATTACGAGGATCTGATCAAATCGCGCACCGCCCCGTTCACCGATATTCCCGTAGTGTTCACCTCTGTGATCAACAAACAACGGATTTTCAAGGCGATGGACTGGGCCAAAATGGTATATGAAAACAAGAACCGGCAGGTTTCAACCTCCAAACTGAACGAACTGCTGCTACCCATCATTGAAGCCACACCTCCACCCCAGATTAAAGGTAAATTCGTGAAAATAAAATATATCACCCAGCTTAAAATGCATTATCCCACTTTTGCCTTCTTTTGCAACATGCCACAGTATATCAAAGAACCCTACGAACGGTTCCTTGAGAACAAACTCAGGGCGAACTTTGACTTTACGGGTGTTCCGATCCAGTTGTTCTTCCGGCAAAAATGATCTGCAATGCCCACGGCCCTGTCACATCTACCTGAAAGCATCCGCATCGACAAATGGTTGTGGGCGGTCAGGATATACAAGACCCGCAGCCTGTCCACAGAAGCCTGCCGGGCGGGCAGGGTGAAGATCGCCGGGCAGGCGGTCAAGCCATCCCGGGAAATCCATGCCGGCGATGAGATCACTGTTCACCTGGGTATCTACTCCAAAACGGTCCGGGTCATTATGCCCCTGCATCTTCGGGTATCGGCCGCCCTGGTACCGGTTTACATGGATGATCTTACACCTGCAGCAGAATACGATAAATTGAAGATACAACAGGATATGAAGCCCGGGTTCCGTCCCCGCGGACTTGGCCGCCCGACGAAAAGGCAGCGCAGATTGATCGACAGACTCAAGAAAACCAAAGATTTCAGTTAAAGGCCTAACCCATGAGAACACAACATCTGACTATAACACTCTTCCTGCTCCTGATCACTTTTATTGGATACAGCCAGGAAAAAGTAAAACGGGATAAATCGAAATATCTCCGTATCGCATTTTACAATGTCGAGAATCTCTTCGATACGATCGATGATCCGCTGACCAACGATGCCGATTTTCTACCCGATGCCAGGATCCCCTGGACCGGTGAGCGCTATGAGGTAAAGCTGGACCGTATTTCCGAGGTGATCGAAGCGCTGAGCGCTGCCATTCCTGCCGGCATCATCGGGCTTTGCGAAGTGGAGAACAGGAGTGTCCTGAAAGACCTGGTGTGCTCGCCCAGGATCCTTCGCTTCAATTATCAGATTGTTCATTATGAAAGTCCTGACGAACGGGGTATCGATAATGCCCTGCTGTATGACCCCATGCAATTCACGCCTTTTTACAGCACCGCATTGCCGGTAACATTTCTCTTCGAACCTGACGATAAAACCCGTGATATCCTTTACATCAAGGGGATTCATCCAAAACATAAAAAGGATACTTTGCATCTTTATGTAAATCACTGGCCGTCGCGTTACGGCGGTGCGGAGGCCAGTGAGCCGAAACGCATACGGGCAGCGGAGGCGCTGCGCAGCCATGTGGATTCCCTAATGGCCATACAACCTGAAGCGCTTGTGCTGATCATGGGTGATTTCAATGACGTACCGGCGGACAAATCCATGATCGAAACGCTGCAGGCCCTGGCATTGGCAGAAAATCCTGCAAATGATACATTATACAACCTGATGTTTCCGGCTTATGAACGCGGGGAAGGGACTATTTTCTGGCGGGACTGGGATATGTTTGACCAGATCATCCTGAACGGAAGATTCTGGAACAAGAAAAAAGGGATTGTATATAGAGATAAAGAAGCGGGAATATTTGCCGAAGATTGGCTGATGTTTGAAACCGAGGAAGGCATATTACGTCCCAACCGGACTTTGGCCAGGGAGTACTACGGGGGTTACAGCGATCATCTGCCCGTTTACATCGACCTTATTATTAAAAAATAAGTTCGTAGTTACCTTTTTTCTTTATCGTAATTGATTTCCTTGACCATTTTGCCACTCTCATCCCAGAACTTCCACACGCCGACGCGGGCTCCCTTGTCATATTTGCCCTTGTAATGCTTACCGCCGTTTTCATGCCAGGTCCGGCGCTTTTTATCATCCTTGCCTTCAAAGAAATAGCCTTCACTCCATTTTTTGCCGTCTTCCCGCCAGTAGAACCATTTGCCATGCTTTTTACCTTCCCGGTTGTAATGGCCAAAAAGCTTCTTATTTCCATTTTCATAGTAAAAGATCTCTTTGGCCAGATAACTGTTCTCCTGGTCAGGGGTATAATACTGGACCCGTTTTGGTGTCCCGTCGGGATAAGATTCGAGGACCCTTTCCTGCAATTTCTGCCCGCAGGAGGCAAGTACAAAGATGATAAGCAGATAAATGAGCTTTTTCATGCTGTAGATTTTTAGTAGTTGAATCTGAGGCGCATACCCCTGAAAGACTCGTTGAACGGGCTTTCACCAGGCAGCTGTTTCACTTCATAGATTAAATTTCCGTTGACAAAAGTATGGGTAATTTTGGAATGAAAAGTAAATCCCTCAAAAGGCGACCACCCGCATTTGTAAAAAATGTTGGAAGCATCGATCTGCCATGGGTGATCGGCGTCGATCAGGGCGAGATCAGCCCAATAATTCTCCCTGATAAAGCCACGCCGGTCGACCCTGAAACAAACTGCCGTTGCATGGCACATTTTCTCCACGATTTTTTCGATGCTGATCTTTCCCTGATGGTAAAATTCCAGCATGGCCGGAAGGGAGTGTTGCACCAGGGGACCTCCGGACGGGGCTTTGAAATATGTATTCGATTTTTCCTGCAGGGTATGCGGGGCATGGTCGGTGGCAATGACATCCAGCCGGCCATCCAGCAGGGCTTCCCAAAGCCCTTCCCTGTCGCGGGCCGACTTGATAGCGGGATTCCACTTGATCCGGTTTCCCAGTGCCGGGTAATCTTCATCAGAAAACCAAAGGTGATGGACGCACACCTCTGCCGTGATTTTTTTCTCCTGCAGCGGTATATTGTTGGAAAACAGCACCATTTCGTGTGCGGTAGACAGGTGCAGCACGTGCAGCCTGGTATTGCATTGTGAAGCCAGTTGCACCGCGAGGGCGGAAGAGCGGTAACACGCCTCCTCGCTGCGGATCAGCGGATGGGCTGTTATCGGCACGTCATCGCCATACACTTCCCTGAAGGATGCAGTGTTTTGCCGGATGGTCTGCTCATCCTCACAGTGAACAGCCACCAGGAGCTTCACCTCCCTGAATATCCCTTCCAGTGTCTGGAGGTTATCGACGAGCATATTGCCGGTAGAGGCGCCCATAAATACCTTCAGGCCGCAAACTGCTGATGGATCTGTCTTTATGATTTCCGCCAGGTTATCATTGGATGCCCCCATGTAGAAAGAATAATTGGCCATCGATTTGTCGGCGGCGATCCGGTACTTCTCTTCCAGTAATGCATGAGTAAGAGTCTGAGGTTGGGTGTTGGGCATTTCCATGAAGGAAGTAACGCCACCGGCGACGGCGGCCCGGCTTTCGGTATAAATATCGCCTTTATGGGTCAG
>JAHYJL010000188.1 GCA_019429045.1 Bacteroidales bacterium | reverse complement strand
CCAGAACTGGCAAGCCTGAGCGGGCTGGACAACCTGAATTCCATCGGGGGTAATCTTCGGATTTATGATAACGATGCCCTGGCAAGCCTGAGCGGGCTGGACAACCTGACTTCCATCGGGGGAGGTCTTTCTGTTTGGAGCAACGATGCCATCACCAGCATAGCTGGGCTTGAAGGCCTGACGTCCATTGCGGGTGACATTCATATATCGGGTAATGGATCCTTATCCACCTGTGAAGTTCAGTGGTTGTGTGATTATCTGTCCAGCCCGAACGGTAGTGTAGATATATTTGGCAATGCTACTGGCTGCAATAGCCCAACTGAAGTGGCAAATGCGTGCGGAATAACTTTACAATGCTTACCCTTTGGCAATTATCACTTTTTCTCACAAGATGATATAGATAACTTTCAAAACAACTATCCCAATTGCACCGAGATTGAAGGAAATGTGACGTTGGAAGGAAGCGATATCGTGAATTTGAACGGGCTGAGTATTGTGACCTCCATCGGGGGTAATCTTGATATTTATGCTAACGCTGCACTGACCAGCATGAGCGGGCTGGATAATCTGGATTCCATCGGGGGTAATCTTCAGATTTATGCTAACGCTGCCCTGACCAGCCTTAGTGGGCTGGAGAACATTGAAGCTACTTCCATAACTGATTTATATATAGGTTATAACAGCTCTTTATCCACATGCGAAGTCCAATGCATTTGCGATTACCTGTTAGCTCCAAATGGAAGTATCGGAATATACAGCAACGCCCCCGGCTGCAATAACCCGGAAGAGGTTGAGGAAGCCTGCATGGCAACTGGAGAGGAGGAGTTCAAAGTTCTAAGTGCAAAGTTCAAAGTGGAGGTGTTCCCCAACCCATTCTCTGAAATAGTGCATATTGAATACGAAATAAAAAATCCCTCCCCGGTTGAGATACAAGTATTCAACACTCTGGGGGAAAGGGTGGCAGTGGTGTCAGATGGCATCTCAACAGAAGGAAAACATGTGATAATTTGGAATGCAGTGAATTTACCGCCAGGGCTGTATTTTGCCAGGGTGATCGTTGGAGAGGAATCGGCTGGTGTTAAGCTTATTAAGCCATGAAAGCAGACAGATCCTTCAGTCGTTCGCTGCGCTCACTCCTTCAGGATGACGTGGTAATGGACGGAAAATATGCGCGACTGCTGTTATGCTTGCTTAACAGCAATCGCGCCTGTTTCAACAACTCCAGGGCGTCATCCTGAGGCCGACGAAGGAGACCGAAGGATCTTTTGGAATTTGAAGTTTTGAATTTTGAATTTGTTTGGAATTTGGTGCTTGTAATTTGGAATTTCCCCTGTTATGCTTAATTTTAGAAAAAATATCAACCCCAAGATGCTCCGGACCCTCATCGTTGATGACGAGGAACATGTCAGGCTTACCCTGAAGAAATTCCTGGCAAGATATTGCCCGCAAGTGACTGCTGTAAGGCAGGCGGAAAGCGTGGCGGAGGCATACGACATGATCAACCGGCACCATCCCGACTTGGTGCTGCTGGACATCAAAATGGGCGATGGTACTGGGTTTGACCTGCTCAGGAAATTTGAATCACCCGATTTTAAGGTGATCTTCATTACGGCCCACGACCAGTATGCCGTGCAGGCCTTTAAGGTCAGCGCCATCGACTTCATCCTGAAACCCGTTGATCCGGAACAACTTACAGATGCAGTGGCAAAGGCGCAACTTGCAGTGAAACAAGACCTGCGCATCAAACTGGATGCACTTGAGACAAATTTGCATACCGAGCAGAACCAGAAGAAAAAGATCGTAGTGAAGACCCTGGATAACATTTACCTGCTCGAAACAGGATGTATTACCCACCTGGAATCGGACGCATCCTACACAAAGATTTTCACCACCGACCAGGGTGAGATCATGACCTCCCGGCCGATCAAAGACTATGAGGAAATGCTTGCCGGATTTGGGTTTTTGCGGATACACCGGTCGTACCTGATCAACCTGATGCACGTGAAAAGACTGGAAAAAGGCGATGGGGGCTTCGTGGTGCTGAGCGGGGAGCACAAAATACCGATCGCTTCCCGTAGACGGGATGTAATAATAAACTTGTTGGATGAGCTGGCTGAGTGAAATATCCTCTGCGCTCCTTTGCGATATTCTTTACACCCTTTGCGTGAAAAAAAATAGAAAGATATTCCTGATCCTGATATCTATTTTAAGCTTATCGTTTCGAACTTATGCCCTTTCCGAAAAGGAATACTTCCACCTTCGTGACAGCCTGCAACAACAGGTCAATGTAACTACTGGCAGGGAACACGTCGATGCCCTTTTCAACCTCGTCCGACATATCGTCGCCTATGAACAGGATACTGCCGAAACCTTCATACGTGAAGTATTTGAGCTAGCAGAAACACTGAATTACAAAGATGGACTGGCCAAAGCTTATCAAAACCAGGGGGAATTGTTTTATCACAGGGATGATTTCGTGAGCGCTTTAGAAAGTATGCAGCAAGCTGCCTCCTTATTCGAAGAGGCCGGTAATTACAGTGAAGCCGGTAATTCTCTATTCATGATGGTACTGATCTATCATTTCACGGGGAACAGTGATCTGAACAGGGAACTGTTTCCCCGGATCATGGATTTTTTTAAGAAAGACGGGAATATGCATGATTTGGGCATGCTTTACCACTGGCTGGCTTACCATTATAATAATTTTGATGTCAATCCCGAACTGGCGAAACATTATATTTCGGAGGCCTTGAAATTGCGCGATGGAAACACGCCTGCCATTATCATTTCCGGATGGTATGGTTCCCTGGCCCTTGCATACTGCAAAACGGAGAAATATGATTCTGCATTAACCGCCCTTCGTCAGGCAAATGATTATCTGAAAAGTGACTCAGATGATGAGGCGGTTACCCGGCTGATCAATGAAAATGATATGGGATATGTATTTATCAATTTGGGTGAAATAGATTCTGCTATTTATTATTTTGAGAGATCAAGACGAAAAGCCGACAGTCTGTCCTATCTTTATGGGGTTTCAAGAGGTTGTATAGGATTGGGTTCTATTAGCATGAAGAGCCAAAACTATGAGGAAGCAATTGCCAATTTCCTGATTGCTTTTAAGAAAGTTTATGAAATAAATATAACAGGCAGTTTCTTTGCGGATGGCGATAAGAAATATACCACAGAATGGATAGGTGATGCCTGGCCAGGTAATCCAAAATATTTGACCAGGGGCAATAAAAAGTACTGGGCCAAGATAATATTGAAAAATGCCGCTTATTATCTTTCTGAATCCTATCGCTTGCAAGGTGATTCAGCTATGGCATTTTCGTATTACAGGGAATACCATGCCTGGGCGGATTCCCTTGATCGCATTGAGCGGGCCCGGGATTTGCTGGGGTTGCAGATAGCCTATGAGACCCATTTGAAAGACCGGAAGATCGAGACGCTTTCCCAGGCAAACGAACTAAAGGAATTCAGAATCAGGCAATCCATGACTTTTATAATAGGATTGGGCGCTTTCGTGATTTTGAGCATTTCATTTTTACTCTTACTGTTGCGCCAGCGGAAACTCAGGGCCGAACAGGAAAAGACTGTCCTCAGTCAAAAGCTTTTTCAGATGCAGATCAATCCCCATTTCATTTTCAATTCCCTTTCCGGTATCCAGCATCTGGTCGTGGAGGAAGATGGGGAAAAAGCCAGCATTTATCTGGCCAAGTTTTCAAACCTGATTCGAAACATCCTTTATAGTTCCTTCGAGGAGAACATCACCATTGAAAACGAGATCAAAAACATCGACAATTACCTGGCTCTGCAAAAACTTCGGTATAGTAAGAAGTTTGATTATTTAATAGATATTGATCCTGAGCTTGATACCGAAAATATTGAAATCCCCGTGATGCTTCTCCAGCCCTTCATCGAGAATGCGATTGAACATGGGATAAAGCATAAGGAAGGGAAAGGGCGGATCACGATCCGGATTTATCGATTGGGCGATTGGACGGTGTTCGAAGTGGAGGATGATGGGGTGGGGAGGGAGAAAGCGCTGGAGATCGTTCTGAAACAGGACAAAGATCACAAATCCCTTACGACTTTGATCACCCGCGAACGGATCGCGGCGCTGAACCGCAGGTCGAAGAAGAAGATCACGCTGGAGATCATCGATCTCATGGATGACGAAGGGCTGGTGAGAGGGACGCTGGTGCGGTTTGGGATACCCGGTTGAAGTTCAAAGTTCATCCGCCAGCTGGCGGACAAAGTTCAAAGTTAAGTTGTTAGTTAATAGTTAATTAGGCGAATGACCAGTGACCAATGACCAATGACCAATGACTGCCAGCTGAAGACTGACGACTGAAGACTGACGACTGAAGACTGAATACTGAAGACTAACGACTAACGACTACTTACTGAACCCCCACCTCTTCCGCCTGTAAAATCTCCAGAGTTTCAGTGTGGTAAACAAACGCTACCACGTGGCAGCGTTCGGCATTCCATCCCTGGGGCAAGGTGAAGGAGTAATTGTCCGTCACTTTTAATCCGCTTACAGCCAGCCCATCATTTCCCACCGGTTCACCCCAGGTGCCGTTCACATAGGTTCGCAGCATATGGTTGTG
>JAHYJL010000187.1 GCA_019429045.1 Bacteroidales bacterium | reverse complement strand
TTATTCTTGTTTCCGCTGTTTTTTCTTTCACAAATATTTCGTAAAATTGCACCGCGAAATATTGATAATTCATAATATGTCTGACGTGATCAAGATCAGTAAAGGACTCCGGATCAACCTCCTTGGCGAAGCCGAATTGACTGTCACAGAAATCCAACCGAAACTTTGCGCCATCAAGCCGACCGATTTTCATGGCGTCTTCCCCAAGCTGCTCATCAAAGAGGGAGACCTGGTTAAGGCCGGGACGCCTTTGTTCTTTGATAAATACCGTGAGAAGATCATCTTCACCTCCCCGGTCAGCGGTACGGTGAAAGAAATACACCGCGGGGCAAAACGGGCGCTGCTGGAGATCATTATCGAATCGGATGGGAAAAATGATGCGGTGGATTTCGGCAAGGCCGACCCGAATGCGCTGAACCGGACTGAAATAGTCGAAAAAATGTTGAACAGCGGCGTCTGGCCGGTGATCCGGCAGCGGCCGTATTCTGTCATCGCCGATCCTGATGCCACCCCCAAGGCCATCTTCATCTCAGCCTTCGATACGGCCCCGCTGGCCCCTGATTACGATTTGATCATCCACGGCCACGGAGAAGCTTTCCAGGCAGGCATCGATGCCCTCAGCAAACTGACCGACGGCGCCGTTCATCTCAACGTAAGTGCAGATGCCCTGCCATCCAAAGTTTTTACCAATAGCAAGAAGGTCCAGGTCAACAGGTTCTCCGGTGTCCATCCGGCCGGAAACGTCGGCACACAAATCGCGCACCTTGACCCGGTCAACAAGGGAGAAGCGGTCTGGTATCTGCGTCCCCAGGAGGTGCTGCACATCGGCAGGCTTTTTCAGACCGGACATCTGGATGCTACCCGCATGGTGGCGCTGACCGGCTCGGAAGTCAAGCGCCCGCACTATATCAGGACCACCCTTGGCTCATCGGTCATTGATATGATCAAAGATAATCTGACCAATGACAATGTCCGGTATATCAGCGGCAACGCGCTGACAGGTGAGAAGATTGAAAAGACGGGCTTCCTGGGATTTTATGACAGCCAGGTAACGGTCCTTCCGGAAGGCGATCATTACGAATTCTTCGGATGGGCCCTGCCGGGATTTCATAAGTTCAGCTTTTCCAGGAGCTTTTTCTCATGGCTGAGACCCAATAAGAAATACCGGCTCAATACCAATTACAATGGCGGGGAGCGGGCGTTTGTCATGACCGGCCAGTATGAGCAGGTTTTCGGGTGGGATATCTACCCGATGCAACTGATCAAGTCGATCATGTATGAAGATATCGATGAAATGGAAAAGCTGGGCATTTACGAGGTCGATGAGGAAGACTTCGCCCTCTGCGAATTTATCGATACATCGAAGACGGAAATACAGGCGATCATACGCAAAGGACTTGACCTGATGCGAAAGGAGATGAGTTAGCAAACAAGAAACAAGAAACACGAAACCAAACGGAATCTGATGAAACCACTCAGAAATTTCCTGGACCGGATGAAGCCCCATTTTATGAAAGGTGGAAAGTTTGAAAAGCTTCAATCGACCTTTGATGCTTTTGAAACATTTATGTTCGTTCCAAATAAAGTCACCCATTCCGGCAGTCACATCAGGGATGCCATCGATATGAAGCGGACCATGTCCATTGTAGTGCTGGCGCTGGTCCCGCCGCTGCTGTTCGGAATCTACAATGTTGGCTATCAGCACTTTCTTTCTATCGGTGAGGTAGCTGGTTTCTGGCAGATGTTCTGGTTCGGCTTTTTTAAGGTGTTCCCGATCATCGTCGTATCCTACGTGGTCGGCTTGGGGATCGAATTTGCCTTTGCCCAGGCCCGGGGCCATGAAGTGAACGAAGGGTACCTTGTGACCGGCATGCTGATCCCGCTGGTGATGCCGCCGGATGTGCCCCTGTGGATGGTGGCGCTGGCGGTTGCTTTTGCCGTGATTTTCGGCAAGGAAGTCTTTGGCGGCACGGGCATGAACATCCTCAACCCGGCGCTGACGGCCAGGGCATTCCTGTTCTTTGCCTATCCGCAGGATATGTCAGGTGACAAGGTCTGGATTGCTGAAAAGGCTGACGCTTTCTCCGGCGCCACCCCGCTGGGTCACGCCCTGGTCGGCGATTTCGACAAGATGCAGGCTCCGATGGACATGTTCCTGGGTTTCATTCCCGGCTCTATCGGCGAAACTTCGGTGATTGCGATCATGCTCGGGGCAGTGGTGTTGCTTTTTACCGGCACCGGGAGTTGGCGCATCATGCTGTCGATGCTGATCGGCGCCCTGGGACTCGGTTACTTCTTTAACATGGTCGCCTTCAATGATTATATGGCCATGCCGGCCTATTATCACCTGATTGCCGGCGGCTTTGCCTTTGGCTTGGTGTATATGGCCACCGACCCGGTCAGCGCGGCCCAGACCAACCGCGGAAAATGGATCTATGGCTTCCTCATCGGCGTCCTGGTGGTGATCATCCGGGTGTTTAACCCGGCCTACCCGGAAGGGGTCATGCTCGCCATCCTCCTGATGAACGTCTTCGCCCCGCTGATAGACCATTATGTGGTCGCAGCCAATATGAAAAAACGATTGAAGAGAATGAAACCGGTAAAAGCCTGACCGTTATGTTGAACCGGAAAAATATCAAAATATATGTACAGTAATTCATACGTTTTCCGATACGCCATCATCATGGTGGTCGTGGTGGCGGCCGTGCTTTCGACAGCCGCTTTGCTGCTGAAACCGGCCCAGGACAGAAACATCGCCGTGGCCAAAATGCAGGGGATACTGGCTGCCGCACAGGTACAGGCTACCTCTTCCAATGCAGTCGACCTGTACGAAAGATATATCCTTGAGGAAATTGTCATTGATCCCCAGGGAGAGGTCATCGGCCTTTATAAAAATGGCGCATTTGAAACAGGGGATGTCAGGGCTTTTCATATTGATCTGAAAAAAGAACAATACAACAAGGCTGTCGGTGCGGATTTTAAAATGCCGTTGTATTATGCCGATATCGATGGGCAAAAAATGTATATTATCCCATTGCTGGGAAAGGGCTTATGGGGTCCGGTTTACGGCAATATCGCCCTTGGTGAAGATTTCAATACTATCGTCGGCGCATCGTTCGGGCATGATAAGGAAACCCCCGGTCTGGGCGCTGAAATTGAACAGGTTTTCTTCCAGGAGCAGTTTATCGGAAAGAAGATAATGGATGAGAGCGGCAAATTTGTTTCGGTGCAGGTGGTTAGGGGAGGCGCCGCGATACTTCCGGTCAGCCGGCAGATCCATGGCGTGGATGCCATTTCGGGCGGCACCATCACCAGCAACGGGGTGTCAGAGATGCTGGAATCAAACCTGAAAAATTATATCAAGTATTTTAAAAAGCAAGTAAACATATAAGTATGGCAAATCAAGTGAATGAGCCATTGTTTTCGGCTAAGAACAGGAAACTGCTCACAGACCCGCTGAACACGAGCAATCCTATCACGGTCCAGGTACTGGGGATCTGCTCGGCATTGGCCGTTACGGCCAAGATGAAACCGGCCTTTGTGATGACGCTTTCAGTAATAATGGTGCTCGCCATCGCCAATGTGGTGATATCGTTGCTGCGCAACGGGATACCGCCCCGGATCAGGATCATCGTGCAACTGGTGGTGATCGCATCCCTCGTCATCCTGGTCGATCAGGTACTGAAAGCTTATGTTTACGATGTCAGCCGGCAGCTCTCTGTCTTCGTCGGGCTGATCATTACCAACTGCATCATCATGGGTCGCCTGGAAGCTTTCGCTATGGGCAACAAGGCCTGGCCCAGCCTGCTCGACGGGATAGGCAATGCCTTCGGTTATGGCTGGGTGCTGATCGCCGTGGCCTTTTTCCGCGAATTGCTCGGATCGGGAACCCTATGGGGATACCAGGTGATCCCGAACGTTTTGTATGACATCGGATATAAAAACAACGGATTCATGATCCTCCCCCCAATGGCGCTGATCATCGTGGGGGCCATCATCTGGATCCAACGTTCACGGAATAAGCAATTAATCGAGGCTCATTAAATGTCAAACGGTTAAATATACAAAAAATGCAACTGCAGGAAACTATCAATATATTTATCAAGTCGATCTTCGTCGACAACATGATCTTCGCCTATTTCCTGGGCATGTGCTCCTACCTGGCCGTGTCTAAAACCGTGAAGACATCCGTTGGGCTTGGCATCGCCGTGATATTCGTGCTGGGGATCACCGTCCCGGTTAACTATCTCATCAATGATTACTTGCTGGGTTCAGGGGCGCTGAAATGGCTGAGCGCCAATTTTATGGACATCGACCTGAGCTTCCTCAGCTTCATCATGTATATCGCGGTGATTGCCTCCATGGTGCAGCTTGTCGAAATGATCATTGAGAAATTTTCCCCGGCGCTTTACAATTCGCTGGGAATCTTTCTGCCATTGATCGCGGTGAACTGTGCCATCCTGGGCGGTGCGCTGTTTATGCAGGAAAGGGAATACCCCTCGCTGCTGCAGGCAACATCCTTCGGCCTGGGATCGGGCATTGGCTGGTTCCTGGCCATCGTCGGAATTGCGGCTAGCCGTGAAAAAATAAGATATTCCAGTGTGCCCGCCCCGCTCC
>JAHYJL010000186.1 GCA_019429045.1 Bacteroidales bacterium | reverse complement strand
TGGAGGCATGGGGAATTTGGGATTAAACATTACTGGTTGTTACTTGTTAACTACTTTAAAGAAAAAAGACGCTTAGCCAGGATTATTTATAACTTTGCAATCCGGAATCAGTCTAAATTGTTTGAATGGATGGCGGAGACAAATGACATACTGAACGAACTGACCACCAGTGATTACAAGTACGGTTTTGTGACCGATATCGAGATGGATATGGCGCCGGCCGGCCTCAACGAGGATATCATCCGTTTCATCTCTACCAAAAAAGTGGAACCGGAATGGATGCTGGAATTCCGCCTGAAGGCTTACCGTCACTGGCTGACGATGCAGGAGCCGGAATGGGCGCATATTTCCTATCCAACGATCAATTACCAGGATATCATTTACTACGCCGCCCCGAAGAAAAAGCCGGAGCTGGCCAGCCTGGACGAGGTCGACCCCGAGCTGTTAAAAACCTTTGAAAAACTGGGCATATCGCTGGAAGAGCAGAAAAAGCTTACGGGTGTAGCCGTCGATGCGGTGATCGACAGTGTTTCGGTAAAAACGACCTTCCAGGAAACGCTGAAAAAGCACGGCATCATCTTTTGTTCCTTTTCGGAGGCAATCCGGGAACATCCCGACCTTGTCCGAAAATACATTGGCACGGTGGTACCTTATACCGATAACTTTTTTGCTGCGCTGAATTCGGCTGTTTTCACCGACGGTTCATTCTGTTTCATCCCGAAAGGGGTGCGCTGCCCGATCGAGCTTTCGACTTATTTCAGGATCAATGCGGCCAACACAGGGCAGTTTGAACGCACGCTGATTGTAGCTGAAGAAGGCGGGTATGTGAGTTACATGGAAGGCTGCACGGCGCCCATGCGTGATGAAAACCAGCTTCACGCTGCGGTGGTGGAGATCATCGCCTTCGATAATGCAGAAGTGAAATACTCTACGGTACAGAACTGGTACCCGGGCGACAAGGAAGGAAAAGGGGGCGTGTATAATTTTGTCACGAAAAGGGGAATGTGCAGGGGGGTGAACTCCAAAATATCGTGGACACAGGTGGAAACCGGCTCAGCGATCACCTGGAAATACCCGAGCTGTATCCTGATGGGAGATAATTCTATCGGGGAGTTCTATTCGGTGGCGGTGACCAATCATTTCCAGCAGGCCGATACGGGTACCAAGATGATTCATATCGGCAAAAACACCCGCAGCACGATCATTTCGAAAGGCATTTCGGCAGGCCGGAGCAACAACAGTTACCGGGGCCAGGTGCGTATCACATCGAGGGCGGAGAATGCCCGTAATTTCTCCCAGTGCGATTCTCTCCTGCTGGGTGACAAATGCGGCGCGCACACTTTCCCTTATATTGATGTGGACAACCGTTCGTCGATCGTGGAACACGAGGCGACAACGTCAAAGATATCGGAAGACCAGCTCTTCTATTGCCAGCAGCGCGGGATCGACATGGAGAAGGCGATCGGGCTGATCGTGAACGGCTACGCCAAGGAGGTGCTCAACCACCTGCCGATGGAGTTTGCCATCGAGGCACAGAAGCTGCTGAGTATCAGTTTGGAAGGGAGTGTTGGCTGACCCCCTCCCCTTTATCCCCTCCCCCAATTGGGGGAGGGGATCGGGGTGGGGGCTGGCATTTGAAATAAAAAACAGGAATCTATCATATGCTGTTACAACTGAAAAACCTGCACATTGCCATCAAGGGCAAAGAGATCATTCACGGTTTGAACCTAGATGTGAAAGCCGGGGAGGTGCATGCGATCATGGGTCCGAACGGGTCGGGCAAAAGCACCCTGGCGCTGGCGGTTGCCGGCAAGGAAGGATATGAAGTAACCTCCGGGGAGATCATCTACAACGGACAGGTTATCAATGATATGCCACCGGAAGAGCGGGCGCGGATCGGAATATTCCTGGGATTTCAGTACCCGGTGGAGATACCCGGCGTGAGCCTGACGAACTTCATGCGTACCGCCATCAACGAGATACGTGAATACAGGGGGCTTCCACCCATGTCGGCCAAAGAATTCCTGAAAACGATGGAAGAAAAGAAGCAACTGGTCGAGATCCAGACGAAACTGACCAACCGCTCGGTGAACGAAGGTTTTTCCGGCGGCGAAAAGAAAAAGAACGAGATCTTCCAGATGGCCATGCTGGAACCGACACTGGCTGTCCTCGACGAAACTGATTCAGGACTCGACATTGACGCATTGCGTATCGTAGCTAATGGGGTCAACATGCTTAAGAGACCTGACAGCGCCGCCGTTGTCATCACCCATTACCAGCGCCTGCTCGATTATATCATCCCAGATTATGTGCATGTACTGTACAACGGCAGTATCGTCAAGTCAGGCGGCAAAGAGCTGGCCGTGGAGCTGGAAGAAAAGGGATATGAGTGGATCAAAAAGGAAATTAACGCATGAAAGCCACTGTGCATAACGGTTCATTCAAGGAGAAACTTCGGCAGCTATTCACCACGCATGAAAGCCTGATCTCGCGCAACGATACCCCTTATGTTTCCAAAGTACGTTACCAGGGATACGGAAAATTTAATGAGCTGGATTTTCCCACCCGCAAAAATGAATTGTGGAAAAACACCGATCTGAGCGGTGTCCTGAGCCAGGACTATACCAAGTACCTGGAGCGGGACGAGATCAGCGGGGATATCGACTCCTTGTTCGCCTGTGACGTGCATAACTTCGAGACAGACCAGGTTTCTTTCCTGAACGGCTGGCATATGCGTACATCCGGTGACCTGGTGAAAATGCCCGAAGGAGTAATAACAGGCAGCCTGGCCGTCGCCATGCAGCAATACCCTGAACTAATAGAGAAGCATTATGCCCGGTATGCCAACCCTGGCAGCGATCTGTTCGAAGCAATGAACACAGCCTTTGCGCAGGACGGGCTGTTCATCTATATCCCGGATAATGTTTTACTGGAGAAGCCGGTGCAGATGATAAGCATTATCAATCACACTGACAACCTGCTGCTGCAGAACCGCAACCTGGTCATACTGGGAAAAAACAGCCGGCTGACACTGGTGATGTGCGACGACTCGACCAACCAGCAGGCCAGCTTCAACAATTCTGTAACGGAGGTATTCATGGATGATGGAGCACAACTGGATCATTACAAGCTGCAAAACCTCAACAACACCAGTACACTGCTCAACACCACCTATTTCCACCTGGAATCCGGCAGCAGCCTGAACACCTATGCCCTGACGCTGAACGGCGGCCTGATCCGGAACAATGCCCGGGTGAAGCTGAACGGCCGCGGTGCCGATGCCAATGTTTACGGGCTTTACCTGATGGACAGAAAGCAGCATGTAGACAACCGGGTATTTATCGAACATGCGGTACCCGACTGTTCCAGCAACGAGCTTTTCAAAGGGATCCTGGACGATGAAGCCAGCGCGGTCTTCAACGGGCATATCCTTGTTCAACGGGATGCGCAGCGCACCAATGCCTACCAGAAAAACCCCAATATCCTCCTCACCGACACTGCCACGGTCAACACCAGACCTTTCCTTGAAATATACGCTGATGATGTCAAATGCAGCCATGGAGCCACCGTCGGCCAGCTCGACAACGAAGCGCTTTTCTACATTCGTTCCCGGGGCCTCTGCATGGCCAGCGCCCGCCTGCTGCTGATGTATGCCTTTGCCGCTGAAGTGCTCGGGAAAATAACCCTGGAACCGCTGAAGGTAAGAATTGACGAGATGGTGAAACAGCGGCTCAGAGGAGAGTTGCACATCTGCCAGAACTGCGTCCTGCACTGCGCCAACCAGGACAAGGAAATCCATTTCGACATCGACCTGAGCAAAATCTGACATATGAGCTTCGATATTTTGCATATCCGCCATGACTTCCCCATCCTTGATCTGATGGTTCATGGCAAGCCCCTCATCTATTTCGACAATGCCGCCACCACGCAGAAACCACGCCAGGTGATCGACCGGCTGGTCGCGTATTACAAAAAGGAAAACTGCAACATCCACAGGGGGGTTCACTTTCTGAGCAACCAGGCGACAGAAGCCTACGAAAATGCGAGGAAAACAGTCAAAGACTTCATCAATGCGAGGCACGCCCATGAGGTCATTTTTACAAAAGGTGCGACCGAATCGATCAACCTCGTGGCGGAATCCTACGGCAGAAAATTCATCGGGAAAGGGGACGAGATCATAGTCACCCAGATGGAGCACCATTCCAACCTGGTCCCCTGGCAGATACTGGCGGAACAGCAAAAGGCCGTGCTTCAATTCATCCCGGTCGATGAACAGGGGGAAATTGATATGCACTCGCTGCAGCAGCTAATTACAGAAAAAACGCGACTCATCGCCCTGACACACGTATCCAATGTCCTGGGCACTATCAACCCGGTTCACCGGGTAATTGACATCGCGCACGATCATAACATCCCTGTGCTGCTCGACGGCGCGCAGGCGGCACCCCATCTTTCGATCGACGTCCAGGAACTGAAATGCGACTTCTATTGCTTTTCCGCGCACAAGATGTACGGCCCGATGGGCGTCGGCGTTCTTTATGCCAGGGAAAATATCCTCGAAGAGATGCCGCCTTACCAGACTGGGGGCGAGATGGTCGACCAGGTGACCTTCGATAAAACGACCTTCAATAAGCTACCCTATAAATTTGAAGCGGGCACCCCCAATGTGGCGGGTG
>JAHYJL010000010.1 GCA_019429045.1 Bacteroidales bacterium | reverse complement strand
AGGGATCCGTTTCTTTGATCAAAGTATAATAAACGACTGACATGTTTTCGTTTTCCCTGCTGCCGGGAATCATCCAGCTCAGCAGGGCCGGGTGATCACGAAATAATGCCAACTCTTTTTGCAAAGCTTTCAGCTTCTTCTCCTGGTCACGTTCTGATATGCTGCTGCCGGCCAATGCTGACAGATCATAATTTATCCAGATGCCCAACGCTGCACACTGGTTCATGAACCTGATCCTCTCTTTTCTGCCTTTTCTGCCCGCTTTCCAATCCGGGGATATCATTTTCAGCCCATTGCTCGAATACTCCGCTAATTTTATTGAGCTGACAGGCCATTCACAGTTTAAGCCCACAGGAAAAATTCGCTCTTCCCCCTGCGCAAGGCAACCCGTGGCCCTGTCCCTTTTTACTGCATTGATCGAGACAGGCTTGATTTCCACATTCACCTTCCGGCTGTCAACCCATTTTTCATCTTCATAAAAAGAAACCGTGACCTCATTATTGCCAACACGGAGTAATTCCAATGAAAACGGGACTGAGGAGATACCCCTGGGTACAACCGGGTACCTTCTGTTAATAAATTGGAATTCAAAAACCAGGTCGATGGCGATCTCCATTTCCGCCTTGCTTTCTGGGATATAAACAGCAATTTCACCCGTCTTTTCGTCAGTGTAATAATCCAGGCGTGAAATGGCATGATAGGTATTCCTGTCAGGTTGCGAATAGCTTTTCAGATTTATTGATGCAACAAATAATAATAGCAGGGGCAGTAACTTGTAAAACGAATAATTTTCAAATAATTTCATCTTATTGATTTATAATGATTTCATCGGCGAAAATCCATGCTTTTCCGCCATTGCCGGGATGCCAGTCGGGACACACCCCGATGTTGATGGCTTCGATTCGCAGGTAATTCACCTTCAGCGGGCGCTGCAGCCTGATGGTATAATCGTTGCTCATCACTATGTCATCGGGGGTTAAGGGCTTCCGTTTGACACCTCCGATTCCCTTGAAACTGACGCCATCTTCAGAAAAATAATAATTCACCTGTGACGGATAAAATATCCATTTGCCCTGGTCCTGTAAAAAAGTAGTGCTCACGGAATTTATATCAAAAGCTTGATCAATCCGGATGACAACATCCATGTTGTTGCCGTGGTAGCCCTGCCAGAAACCGTCGTTGTGCCGCAATGATCCTTTCAGGCCATCGAAAAGTGAATGGGCTCCCTTTGCCGGGTAACGCTGACTGTATCTTGATCGATAAGTGATTGGCAATCCCAAACCACCGTGGTAATTCAGCTCGTAAACAGCAGGTTTTTCAAGCGCCTTCCCATTTTTGTAAGCTATAGCCTTCAATGTGGCATTATGTTGAATATTGACAGGTTTGGTATAGGGAAAGGAATTTTTTCCAGGTTCCTTACCGTCAAGTGTATAAAAGATTTCCGTATCATAAGCCTCGGCTTCAAGGGTAAAGGAAAATGCTTTATTATCCGGATCGGTGAGTGTATTAATTTCGACTTTTCCTGATCCTGGAAAATAATTCACACCCATATGATCAAACCGCTGGAACTGAGTTTGCAGGCGTTCTCTGAAATCCTGCCAGTTGAGCAAATGCTGGGGTGTCCAGAGAACTTCGGCCAGGGCTGTCATTCTGGGCAATGCCATGTATTCAGCATGGGTAGATGTCGCTATATATTCCGTCCACACATTGCCCTGGGCTCCCAGAATATTACGGGCCTGGAACTGGTTGAGTTCTTCGGGCGCCGGGCGGAAATCATATACTTTCCGGAGTGTGGTCAGGCCGCCGATCGCCTCCGGCTGAAAATCGGGATCGGCCTGGTAATAATCGAAGTAACAGTGAGAAGTAGGGCACATGACGACCATATGACCTTTCTGTGCCGCTTCAATACCGCCTTCAAAACCACGCCATGACATCACCACAGCGCCCCGGGGCAGTCCGCCTTCCATGATCTCATCCCATCCGATCAGCCGCCTCCCTTTGGATTCCAGGTACAGGCCGATCCTTTTGATGAAATAGCTTTGCAACTCATCTGCATTTCCCAATCCCTCATTTTTCATCCTGGCCTGGCATTCCCGGCAGGTTTTCCAGTTTGTCTTATCCGCCTCATCTCCGCCGATATGGATAAAAGGCGAGGGGAATAATTGCAAAACTTCATCCAGTACATCTTCCAGGAAATTAAAAGTCTCGTCTTTTCCGGCGCAAAAGATATCGGTATTGGGCCAATAGCCACCTGTCTGGACAGGAATCCTTTTTCCGCTGCATGAAAATTCCGGATATGCTGAAAACACCTCGCTGGTATGCCCGGGCATCTCTATTTCAGGCACAACGGTGATGAAACGTTCGGCGGCATATTGAACAATTTCGCGGATATCGTCCTGCGTGTAGAACCCACCATAAGTGGCCGGCTCATCAAGCCTTGCCGGGGCCCTTTTGTTCCATGAAATGCCTTCACGGTCGGCACGCCAGGCTGCCACTTCGGTCAGTAAAGGGTATTTCTTGATTTCAATCCGCCAGCCATTGTCATCGGTCAGGTGCCAGTGAAACACATTCATTTTGTGCAAGGCAATCAGATCAATATATTTCTTAATGAACTCCTTCGGGAAAAAATGCCGTGAAACGTCCAGGTGCATCCCACGCCACGAAAAAGTGGGTAAATCCGTTATCTCCACACAAGGAATTGTGAGGTTTCCCTTCACAAGATCTTGCTCCTGGCTGAAAATTTCAACAGGCATAAGCTGGTAAATGGTCTGGATTCCATAGAACAGCCCCATTGGCTCTGCCGCAGTAATGATGATATTGGAAGGGGTGACCGATAAAATATATCCCTCCTGGCCGAAATCCCTGGCAATGGTATTATCAATGGCGAGCAGGACGGAATTTTTCGGAGGCTTGCCATCCAGCAGTCCCACAGGAATTTCTTCACCGGTCAGACGTGAAAGAGTCTGGCTCAATCCCTCTGCAACCATTTCCATGTGGGTCCCTGCAATTGATATCCATATGGTTGTTTGGGGGCTGATCCTGAACGACCCCTTTTTAACAGTCATGTTAGCCGGCCTGGGGATGATGTCAGGCGGTTCTTTCTGAGTCTGACGGTCTGAACATCCGGTTGCGAGGACAAATGTCAATAAGAGGAAAGATAATATTCTGGTCATCATCAACAGATTTAAATCAATTAATTGGCGAAAATACAATTTTACTATTCTTCATCGGGTCAATATTTTTATCGATGGGCCGGATGCGGTAACTGAAACTATATTTTCCCGAATACAGGGTATATGGCTGCAAAGGCCTGGCTCCCCAGCTGTTGTTGCCACCTACGCCACTTTGGCGATAATCGATATTGATATCGATGAAATCGTTGGCTGTCAAATCAATAGTATGCTTATGCCGGCTTTCGGTATAATCCAGTTGATCGGTGGTAAAAGGCAAGGCTGAAATGGAGATAAGCGGTATCCCGGTGATCAGTAAGCCTTTGCCATCCTCATCGGTCAGCGCCATCCAGCGGACATCGGTGCGGGTACCGTTTTCCTGCGGACGGACGTAGGGGAAATACAAATGCTCAACGGTTGATTCGTACAAACCGACAAATGCTGCCGTATGACGGTCCCGGTAATTCTCAAAGGGCCCGCGGCCAAACCATTTCACATGGCTGAACGCAGCGGGTATCCTGAAGTTCATCCCGAAGCGCGGTAGCTCTGGCAGCTCGGCGGCCCCCGGATCCATTGATCCACTGATCACCACATCGCCTGTGCCGTAGATCATATAGGTTACCTGGTAAGAGATTCCGGGGTGCCCGATGGAATAGTTCACCGCTATGCGTACGATACCCCAGGCTAGCTTACTGACTTTGAAACTGTTGACCGTACGGGTACGGCTCGCCTCTTTCCAAACCGCACAACGAACCTGCATTTTGTTGCCGAAATCATTGTCGACGGGGGCGCGCCAGAAATTCGGGACAGGCCCGCGGGTGAGATACTCTTGTTTGTTGTATTCCAGTGAGGTCATCAAGCCGCTCAGTGTATCAAACCGGACATGGAAATCCACCCCACTGATTGTCAGGTTCTTCCTGTCCTTGCTCCAGACGATTTCCAGGCTGGCTTTATCCTTAAACGGTGTAACTTTGGCATTCCTGGGCAGGGCCAACTGTTCCGCTGCCGCTTCATGGCCTGTTTTAAAAAATCCATCCCTCTCACGGTACCTGGCGCTGAAATTCAGGAAATATTCGGCGCCCGGGTGCGGATTGACCGACGGCAGGTCCAGTTGATAAATCTCATCCTGTCCCGGTCGCAGATCAGGGCTTTCCATCACTCCTGAAACCAATTCCCGGTCGTCTTCCATCAGCGACCAATGAATATCCAGATGCTCCGTTGTGAGGAAGTCGTACTTGTTCTTTATCCGGATCAGTCCTTTTTCCAGGTCAACAGGCTCGATGCCAATGTATTGATATACTTTTTTTACCTCGAATAAGCCGGGATGTGGCGTCCGGTCGGGCAGCACCAGCCCGTTGATGCAGAAATTGCTGTCGGAGGGCGTTCCGGGAGGGCCAAAATCACCGCCATAAGCGTAATATGTCCTTCCATCGGGCGTTTCCTGCCGGATCCCCTGATCCACCCAATCCCATATCGAACCGCCCTGCAATTGCGGGTTTGCCTCTATCACATCCCAGTATTCCTGCAAATTACCGGTGCTGTTGCCCATGGCATGGGCGTATTCGCACATGATCAATGGCCTTTCCTGGGGTTTGGATGCATACTTCTCAAGGTATCCGATTCCAGGATACATCGGGCAGTGGATCTCGGTATTGGCCCGCAGTTCAGCTCTTTCGTAATGAATCGGCCGTGAAGGGTCCCGCTCTTTGATCCATCTGAAACACGAATCAAAATTCTCGCCGTCGCCCGCTTCATTGCCCATTGACCAGATAATGATACTGGGGTGATTCTTATCGCGTTCAACCAAGGCTTTGACCCTTGCCAGGTGAGCGTTTTTAAATTGAGGATCGTTCCCGGGGGTCCGGTCAGGATGGTATCCCATGCCATGAGACTCAATATTGGCCTCATCGATCACATACAGGCCATATTGGTCGCACAAGGCATACCAGCGCGGGTCGTTCGGGTAATGGCTGGTGCGCACAGTATTGATATTGTGGAGTTTCATCAGGCGTATATCCTCCACCATCGATTGCTCACTGATCACATGTGCCGTAACCGGATCGTGCTCATGACGGTTCACACCCTTAAGCGTTACCGGTTTCCCGTTGATCTGCAACAGGCCGTCTTTAATCTCCGAAGTCCGGAACCCCACTTTGCAGGAAAGTACCTCCAGGCACACGTCTCTTTCATCGTATAAACCGAGTAGGAGGGTATAGAGGTTTGGTGTTTCCGCCGACCATTTCAACGGATCAGGGATGGAGTCCCTGAATGTGACTTTCACCCCGGACCCTTTTATCGGCCCGATCGTTTCAGAAAAAGAAGTAACGACTGTTTTATGATCGGCAGACAGCAAACGGGCTTTTAAGGTCAGCGGCTTGCTTTTTTTGTTGGTGGCGTTGGCTACATCGACCCCGAGCCTGAAATCACCATCAACATATTGATTGCTCAGCCCGGCGTGGACAAAGAAATCATGGATATATACCGGCGGCCTGGCTACCAGGTAAACATCCCGCTGGATCCCGCTGATGCGCCAGAAATCCTGGCACTCCAGCCAGGATCCGGTCGACCAGCGGTAAACCTGCATCGCGAGGAGGTTCTTCCCTGATTTTATATACGGCGTGATATTGAATTCAGCAGGTGTCTTGCTGCCTTCGCTGTATCCGACCCTCACGCCGTTGATCCAGAGATAGAAAGCCGATTTTACAGCGCCGAAATGTATGAACACCTGCTTTCCCGGCCATGATTCAGGGATATTGAAATTCAGCCTGTAAAAGCCCACCGGATTATATTCCGTTGGAATGTAAGGGGGGACGGGAGTGCGTGTCCATTCATAGGGTATGTTCACATAGATGGGAACGCCATAGCCCTGGAATTCCCAGTTCGAAGGCACCTCGATGAGTCCCCACTTTTTGTCGTCAAACCCGGTCCGGTGAAACCCTTCGGGCGCATCGGCCGGCCTTTCCACCCAGTGAAATTTCCAAAAACCATTCAGTATCTGTATAAAGGATGATCTGTTCCGGTTATTTTCCAGGGCAAAACGTTCATCCTGAAAAGGGACAAGGGTCGCATGAGAGATCGTCTTGTTAATTCCTGTAACCGTGGGATCTTGCCATTCAGGTGTTGGCTGAGAATACAGGAAATGATTCTGTATTACCAGTGGTACTATCAGGATGATAGCTATTGCAGCATTATTTAGAAGTATCTTTGCATTCATCTTCAGTTGTTTAGGTAGCTCTTTAACATCAGTAACCCGGGTTCAGTGTACATTAACATTGCCTGCAAAAATAAGAGATAAATAACCATTGAAATTCATCAGTGTTGATGATTTGGATTTCTTTGCTTTACTTTGCGTCTTTGATAGATTGAGTTATTATTGAATTCTTATCATTCGATGAACACCAAAGAAGATTTTGGAAATGACAAGCGATCGGCATTTTCAGCCAAGACTGAGGCCCAGAAGATTGCTTTCGGACCGGTTATGTTCCAGGCAGCCAGGGCGTTGTGTAAACTGGGGATATTGCAGCTGGTCAGTGATAAAGGTGCTGTAGGGGTTTCCTCTGAAGAGGTAGCTCATACCCTGGGGATTTCAGTCTATGGTGTTAGTGTTTTGCTGGATGCAGGCCTGAGCATGGGTATTGTAATGATACGCAATGGGAAATATATCCTGACAAAGACCGGCTATTTCATTTTGAGCGACCAAATGACGCGTGTCAACATGGATTTTATCCACGACGTTTGCTACATGCCATTCTTCTCCCTGGAGGACTCGATACGAAGCGGTAAACCAGAGGGGTTAAAGATATTCGGCGAATGGGAAACCATCTATCCCGGATTACAGTTTTTACCGGAAAAAGTTAAAAAGAGCTGGTTTGCATTCGATCACTTCTATTCCGATCTGGCTTTCCCCGAAATAATACCGGAAATAGTCAGGGGAAACCATAAAAATCTCATGGATGTCGGGGGTAATACAGGGAGATTTGCTATCCAGTGTGTTACTACTATTCCAGGCCTGCATGTCACTATTGTTGATTTACCGGACACGCTAAAGGCAGCTGAAAAGAATATCCGGGAGCATGGATTGCAGGAAAGGGTGGATTTCCACCAGGCCGACATGCTGAATGTACATGATGAATTTCCGCATGGGTGTGATGCCATCTGGATGAGCCAGTTCCTGGACTGCTTCTCCGAAGAGCAAATATTAAGCATTCTTGAGCGTGCCGTAAAAGCAATGACGACGGAAGGTACATTATATGTTTTGGAACTCTTCTGGGACAGGCAGAAATATGAAGCGTCATCCTATAGTCTGAATGCCACCTCCCTCTATTTTACCTGTCTCGCAAACGGCAATAGCCGGATGTATCATTCATCCGATTTTTTCAAATTAATTGAATCGTCCGGGCTCAACATTGAAGAATCAATCGATCATATCGGGGTCAGCCATACGCTGATAAAATGTAAAAGAAAGCTTTAGTTCCTGGAACCCTAACGCAGGTCAATCTTGCTGATATTTTTCGGTTCGTAGGCTTTCCAGTTTTTGAACGGGTAAAAGGACAATGAGAAATAGAACACATTCTATGAGAAATCGTATGGCTTCACATTCCCATCAGCGCCTGTAGCTGTGAAGTCACGATGATGAAAATTGGTGAGATAATACTTGACCTTAACTGCTATACCGTATGGGAACTGGATGCCGGCCAGCAGCGAATGCTGCACCGGTTCAACGCGATCGGAAAACCAAACCGTGAATTTATCCTCCTTTACTCCATCTACAAATTGCTTTTCCTTGTAAGCAAAGGGAAATTCGATTTCATATCCTCCAAAAACAAAGAACTTATCCAGTTTCCCTAGTTTGAAACCTGCCGGTATACCTGCGTTATAAGTACGATATTTGTATTTGTTGCCGTCCAGCGGGTTTTCGTAAATGAAACCTACATTTCGGATAGCAAGACCGGAAAACAATCCAAAGACATTACCAAAATCGGCATTGACCATTACCTGTGGATTGATAACCGGCGCCCATCGCATAATATTTCCCTGGTCGTATCCCTGGTTTTCAATGTCGGCAAAGGAAAAGATCATTTCCATGGATGTAGAACCATATAACTTTGTTTGCTGGGCAATTGATGCACTTGCCGTGAGCATTGACAGCAGACTAATAATAGCAATCTTTTTCATAAGTTTTCTTTAGTCACATAAACGTTTCAGATATGATTTTGTTACAGGCAAATTCCAAAATAAATAGTGTACCAGCTTGAACAGCCAACATTTTCAGAATGGATATCCGATGCCGAAATTGATGATTATATCCGAAAACTGCCATTTATCGATTACCCATCGGGAGCCTGCGGGTTGTGCAGGATCCCGCAATGGGATGGCAAAGTCGACACGCAGTATGAAAAAATTGAAATCAAGCCTGACTCCCAATCCGACATCTATGGCAAATTCTTTATAAAATCTGCCGAATTTAAATTCGCCGCCCTGGTAAGAATTATCTTCTTTTAAGAGCCATATGTTTCCAAAATCGGCGAAAAGCGCACTTTTTATAAATCTGTATACTGCGAACCTGTATTCAAGGTTTGCCTCAAGCTGTATATCACCCATCCTGTCAAATGAATTACCAGGATCATTATATGAGCCCGGGCCAAGCAGACGGTATGGCCATCCGCGCATCCCGTTTGAACCGCCGGCATAGAAACCTTTCTCCAGCGGCAGGGCACTGGCATTTCCGTATGGGACGCCTGCGCCCATAAACAGCCGGTAAGCCACAGAATTGTTCCGGGAAATGATATTGAAAAACCTGAAATCGAAATCAATCTTGGCATATTGTGAAAACGGAATACCGAAAAAAACATAATTCCCCAGCGTGTCTGTCTTAGCTTCAAAAATCCCGGCACCTGCCCTTAGAAGGTTCCCCGCTGTTTCGAGATTTCCACGGAAATAGAAGAAGTCTTGCATCTTCCTGATATCCTGCGTGTTATAAGTAAATGTATAGCGAATGGCTGTGATAAAATTATCAGAATACTGGTATTTAATACGGTCGTTAGGTTCATCATCAATGATTTGCTGAAACTCAGGTGTAAGATTGACATTTATCAAACTCCAGTCAAATGGAAATATCTGGTGCCGCTTCCTGTCCGATTCTTTCCAGTCATATCCGAAAGAGAGATTGTTCAGCCACCGGTGATATTCTGGCCTGTTTTCATAACCGAAGCCAAGGCTCAGGGTAGTCTTTGGCTTGAAATATTTAGGGAACCTATCCTGTCTGACAGGTATCAGGAAGCGGGGAAAGATAACGGTAGCCTCCAAACCGGCTTCTATCGTATTAAAGAATGGTAAGTTGGATGCATACTCAGCATCGCCACCAAACAATTTTTGGGCTTCAAGGGCACCCCTGGCTTTGATCCGGAAGATTTCCGCACCTCTGAAAATATTGTTATTCTGGTAAGTAAAATTCAGACCGATGCCGGGACGTCCGCCTGAATTAGTGGCTTCTGTTTCAACAGTAAATGAATGTAGCTTTCTTCTGATCAATTCTATATTACAATCGAGCGTTCCTGTTTTCGAGGTATCGGCTATTGTCACATCCCTGAACCGAATGTTAGCATGGATATAAGATCCCAGTTCGTTGATCCTGGAACGTGTTCTATTTATGTCAATCTGACGATATGGTTCGCCTGATTTGATAAAAACAGATTGCGCGATGGTAAGAGGCCTTATCTTCAAATCGCTGGTGTGGATGATATAATAATCATACGGGTCTCTGATACCCCTTCGGTCAGATATAGTGAACCTAAGAGTATCTGATGGAGATGAAACCGGTGTTATGGCTTCATAATCCGACCGGATATAGACATTGCGGATAAAGTATTGTTTGTGTTCTTTTTGCTCCATCTTCCATGGTTCAGATAGCGAAGGGGTTTGTAAGGATCTGATTTTCAAATCAAGTTTCATTTTTTTATTCCCCAGTGTACTGTCAATCTCATAGAAGATATGATCTTTCCGGAAATAATAATAACCGTTATTGTTAAGGATGGCTGTTAACCGGTCACGCTCCCTGTCCAGCTCAAATGCATTATAAACAATACCGGAAGTGATTTTTTTCTCTGTCTTGCTCAAGTCAATGAAATGCTTAATCAGGCTGTCGCTGATATCATAATTTACTATGCTCAATATGTATGGAGTGGAGGGGATGACTAAATAATCCACATGGACTTTATGCTTTTTCAGGCGTCTTGTTGAAAAGCTTACTTCCGCATTGAAATAACCAACTTTAGAAAGATATTGCTTCATCTCAAATGAAGAACTGATCGCACTTGCCGAATCGTATATGGCCGGCTGTTCACCCACTTTTTCCCTGAGCCAGGTACTGAATTTGCTTTCAGTTTTTCCACGGGTCCCAAGATTATACATAGATAGCTTGATACGGGCTATCCCCAGAAATTTACTGTTAGGCCGGGGATTGGCAATTAAATATAGTGCGTCGCGGTTTATTCCGGGATTTTTGCCTTCAAACTTGATCGAGTTTTTTATTAAAAGAAATTCATTGTCCTGAAGAATCCGCTGCGTGCTGCAAGCTGAAAGAAACATCAGGAAAACTATCGTTGCAAATGATATTTTTGAGCAGTATAACAGAAATTTAATCACAGGTATCAATACAGCCGGTCGCAAAGATATGATTTTTCAAAGTTTACCGGGGCAGTTATAATTTTATATTTTTGCACATCAATTCGTGTATATGCTTTCATTGTTTGCCCGGTTTGTTTTGAAGCTGATGGGCTGGAAGATCAACGGCGTCATCCCCCCCGGCACTGAGAAATGTGTCATCATTGCTGCCCCCCATACCAGTTACTGGGATTTTGTCATTGGCCGCCTGGCCTACTGGCAGTTAGGTATTAAAGCCCATTTTCTAATCAAGAAAGAACTCTTCAAATTCCCGTTAAAACGGCTGATCCTGAATATGGGCGGTATTCCGGTAAATCGGGGTAAAAGCAATAAAATGGTCGATCAGATCGTTGATATAATTAACAGGTCCGATTCTTTCTACCTGGTCATTACCCCGGAAGGAACCCGGAAACCGGTCCGGCATTGGAAAAAGGGTTTTTATTATATCGCATTGCAGGCGCAGGTACCGATTGCACTGGGCTATATTGATTACGCCAAAAAGGAGGGAGGCGTCGGAAAAGTTATTTATCCTAATGGAAATATTGATGAGCAAATGATAGAGATTATGTCCTTTTACCGGGGAATGACACCGAAGTATCCTGAAAAGTTCATTGCAATTTAGATTCAGGAACGAAAAACGTTGAAAAATTCATTTCTTTTTTGTATTACTTTTTAAGGTTTTAAAAGATAAACCTGTGCGTTATCTTGCATTGGAATTGAAGCATGATGAATTAATATTTCTCATATCATCAACAGGCCTGGTGATGACAGATGCTAACACTGAAAGGTTTATAAGTTGTTAATAAGTTTATTAATTCCCCATGATATTCATAGTAGTTTCGCAATGCATTTATTATTAAAATACCTGATTTCAAAATACTTAAGTATATATATAATCAAAAATCCTATACCATGTTTCGATCATTAATATTTGGCATATTATTATTTACAATTTGTAATATAACTTTTTCACAGGTGGCTATCAATGAGGATGGAAGCCCTCCCCATCCTTCAGCAGGGCTTGAGATTAAATTCACAGACAAAGGGGTTCTGCTTCCGAGACTAACCGCACAGCAGCGGAATGCCATTTTTGAACCGGCAGAAGGTTTGTTAATTTATTGTGTTGATTGCGGATTCGATGCAACCGGGATATTGTGCATCTTTCAGAATGGGGGATGGCGCTCTTTTAACCTGGATTGCATGGTTCCCATGACCCCACCGCCATTAAGCCACACACCCGGACTGAATCAGATAGTCTGGGAATGGAGCAGCAATCCGAACACCGCGGGTTATAAATGGAATACAGTGAATGATTATAGCACAGCTACCGACTTATTTTCTGATACAACATACACAGAAACAGTCCTGGCTTGCTGGACTGAATATACCAGGTATGTATGGGGCTATAACGAATGCGGGCCTTCCATTCCACTGGTGATGACACAATCGACGGATATGGTTCCCTTTTCGACACCCGTTGCCGGAGGGGGAGGTATGAATGCCACAGATACTTCTATCGTATGGTCCTGGGGAGCAGTGTCGGGGGCTTCAGGCTATCGAATAAATGATATTGATGATTTCTACTCCGCAGTAGATATACCTAATCTAAATATCTGGTGGGAGCCAGGGCTCACCTGTCTGACAACCTATAACCGCTATGTATGGGCTTACGACGCATGCGGTTATTCTACACCAACCATCATTTCGGGATCTACCATTGATAATCCGCCTGATCCGCCGGCTGCTGCAACGCATGTTCCTGCAGTAATACAAATCGAATGGAACTGGCAACAGGTGCCCGATGCTGATGGTTATCTATGGAGCGCTACCAACGACACCAGTACAGCCATCGATAAAGGTAATCTTACGACACATACACAGGCAGACCTTGTGTGCAATACAACATACAATAGTTATGTCTGGGCTTATGGCCCTTGCGGCACTTCCGTATCAGCGCAACTTACGCAGAAAACTGACACTGATCCGCCCGATGCCCCGCTTGCCTCGACCCATGTGCCCTCAGCTTACCAGATCGTGTGGAACTGGAATGTTGTTGCCGGTGTCGATGGATACAGGTGGAACGATACGATTGATTTTGAATCAGCGGAAGAATTGGGGATACAGACTACCTATACTGAACCAGGCCTGGATTGTGATTCACTTTATACCCGCTATATCTGGGCTTATGATGAATGTGGCGTGTCTGTCGCCAGGGTTATTTCAGCTACCACGCTGATCGATGTGCCACCGGTACCAACCGCAGGCGTGCATGATCCATCCATTGATCAGGTTATCTGGAAATGGAATACCGTTGCCGGCGCCATTGGTTACATGTGGAATGATACAAATGATTTTGGAACGTCAGTTGAGCTGGGCCTGGTGACTTCATACACCGAAACAGGGCTGGATTGCAATACGCCCTATACCCGTTATGTATGGGCCATTAATAATTGCACGGCATCAGTAGCTGCAATACTAACAGGATCAACTATTTATGCGGTGACAGATCCGCCTGTTGCCGGCATACATGACACACTGGCGACAATAATCACATGGAACTGGGAACCCGTTGCGGGCGCCATTGGTTACATGTGGAATGATACGGCTAATTTTGGAACAGCAGATGAGCTGGGCCTGGTGACTTCATACACCGAAACTGGACTCGTGTGCGATATGCAATATACCCGATATATATGGGCTTATAATATTTGCGGACCGTCTGCTTATACAGTTCTTTCTGCAAATACACTTACTGATCCACCTATTACACCTTTATCCGGTATTCATGTGGCAACGGCGACATCAATAGAATGGAAATGGTGGTCTGTTGCCGGAGCGGAAGGTTACAAATTTGGTAGTACACCGGTATACGATACAGCGACCGACCTGGGGAATGTCTCTTCATACCCGGAACCAGGCTTGACATGCGATGTGGCCTACACCCGATATTTATGGGCATATAATGATTGTGGTGTTTCAGAACCAGTAACTTTAATTATGTCTACCACCGATGACCCACCGGCATCACCGGTTGCCGGTACACATGTCCCGTCTGAATACCAGGTGGTATGGCACTGGGAAGCGGTTGAAGGTGCTACAGGATATTTGTGGTCTACGAGTAATGATTACAACTCAGTTTCTGACATGGGAACAGATACTTCTCACCTGGAAACATTCCTGGATTGCAATACGCCCTATACCCGTTATGTATGGGCTTATAATGATTGTGATACCTCCGGATCGATACCTCTGACAGACACTACTTTGATGGATCCGCCGGCAGCTCCGGCTGAAGGTTCACATACTGCCACGCTAACGGAAATTACCTGGAGGTGGGTGGCCGTTCCGGAAGCCGATGGCTACAAATGGAATACTACCGGCAATTACAGTACAGCCCTTGATTTATTGAATGTCACCTTGATAACGGAAGATACCCTTACCTGTAATTTATCCTATGTCCGGTATGTTTGGGCATATAGCAATTGTGGTGTTTCCGATTCAACCATTCTCACACAGGCTACACAGGCAGATCCGCCCGACGCACCAACAGCCGGCACACATGTTCCTTCTGCCTTTCAGATCGTTTGGAACTGGAACAACGTCGATGGGGCTACCGGTTACAAATGGAGTGCGGACAATAATTACAGCAACGCACAAGATATGGGCACCAATTTATCCTGGACCCAGAACCCCCTGGTTTGTAATGAGGAGTATACCAGTTATGTCTGGGCATACGGCCCCTGTGGGGTGTCTGTTGCTAGAATTATGACTGATTCAACACTGAATGAAACTCCCGGCTCACCTGTTGCCGGCACACACAGTGCAACGGCATATTCCATAACATGGAACTGGAATGTGGCCTCCGGGGCTACAGGTTACAAATTGGGAATAACGGATATTTATAATGATGCGGTTAACCTGGGGAATGTCACCTCAAACAGTGAATCGGACCTCGACTGCGACTCGCTCTATACCCGGTATATATGGGCATACAACGACTGTGGACCGTCTGGTTATACAGTGATCTCAAAGTTAACAACCAATGCATCGCCTCCAGTTCCTACAACCGGTACGCATGATATTACCAGGGAAACGATTGACTGGAAATGGAATGGCAGTACCGGAGCCATCGGGTACCTGTGGAATGATACCAATGATATTGGTTCAGCTACCCCTAAAGGTCTGGATACCAGTCATTTTGAGGATGGACTGACCTGTAACCAGAGCTATATCCGATATGTATGGGCTTACAATGACTGTGACACAACCTCGGTCAGAACATTGGAACAATCCACCATGATCTGCTGGCAGTGTGGCGAGCCGCTGTTCGTTGATCACGTGGCTGGCAATGTCGCTGCAGTGACGAAATCAACCACTTATGGCACCGTAACCAATGTCCCTGGTGAACTCACAAAATGCTGGACCACCAGCAACCTGGGATCCGATCACCAGGCCACCGCGGTGAATGATGCCACAGAGGAATCTGCGGGTTGGTATTGGCAGTTTAACCGGAAACAAGGGTATAAGCATGATGGTACGACCAGGACGCCAAATACTACATGGATTACTGGTATTAATGAGAACTCACAATGGGTTGTGTCAGAAGATCCTTGTACCATCGAGCTTGAAAATGACTGGAGAATGCCGACTGATTGGGAATGGTATAATGTTAAAACTGCTCTTGGATGGAGTGGTTCCTGGACTGGACCATGGTCATCAGCTTTAAAATTACACGCAGCTGGACACATACATAATAGTAGTGCTGCGTTGACCGAAAGGGGTATCCGAGGTACATATTGGATGAGTAAACAAATGAATACTTTTCAAAGTCAAGGTCAAGTCATAACCTTTGTTTACAATGGAGTTGATAGTACTTATCGTCCTAAAGCACAAGGAAATACTGTTCGATGTATTAAAGATTAGGCAGTGGTTTTTTAATTTGCAGACCTAAGTATTAATCGTACCTTTGCGGCCCTCTGAGGGAGTTTAGCTCAGTTGGTTCAGAGCGTCTGCCTTACAAGCAGAAAGTCACTGGTTCGAATCCAGTAACTCCCACACTTTGCAGATTTTAAGAGGCTGTCTCAGAAGTCAAAAAGTTTCGTTTTTTTAGTAGTCCGACGACTGAAGCCGTCGGTTCCAACTTTTGTAACATACTCGGAACCAACGGCTTTAGTCGTTGGAGCACGACCCAAATCCAGGCAGTAATTCGATTGCATAGACTTTTGAGACACCCCCTTTTTTATTTTGACCGGGTATATTTATAAATTTTACTGACTGACAAGCAAGTGAGATGGTTTCCTTCTTTTCGTCCGGTCCAGAAGGCTTGTGGTTTAATTGTTTATCTTTATTTGATATGGGAGTGCATATTTTTTTTCTGTGCCCTTTATTATTGTAAGCGTTTTGTAACTTTGCCATTATTAAAAACCAAATAACTCGTCATGAAATCAAGATCTTTTATTCTGTTTTTAGGATTGATGATTCTATTTATCTCTCCTACAGTGCTCCTGGCCCAGGAAGTGATATACAAACCGGATGCCCCGATACCATTGGATGCTGCCGTTATCTATGGCAAGCTCGATAACGGTCTGACCTACTATGTGCGGGAAAACCGGGAACCGAAAGAAAGGGCTGAATTTTACCTCGTAGTCAATGTCGGCGCCACTTCAGAAGACCCCGACCAGAACGGCCTGGCCCACTTCACCGAGCACATGGCCTTCAATGGTACAAAGAACTTCGACAAAAAAGCCATTATCAATTACCTGCAATCGATCGGTATGAAGTTCGGCCCTGAGATCAATGCCTTTACCAGCAGCGATGAAACCAATTACATGCTCCAGAAGGTGCCCACATCCGACCCGAAAGTTGTCGATACGGCATTGCTGATCCTTTATGACTGGGCCTTCAACATTGCTTTTGAAGATGAAGAGATTGACTATGAACGGGGTGTAATCCACGAGGAGTGGCGGACAGGCCGCAGCGCCATGTTCCGGATGAGCCGGGAAGCCAATAAAACCCTCCTCAGGAATTCCAAGTATGCCGATCATGACGTCATCGGGGATATCGATATCATCGATAATTTCGAATATGATGTCATCAGGCGGTTTTATAATGACTGGTACAGGCCTGATCTGCTGGCTGTCGTCGCCGTGGGAGATTTCAACGGCAGGGAAATCGAAGAAAAGATCACCGGACTTTTTTCACGTGAACCCAAAGCTGCAAACCCACGCGAAAGAAAATATGCAAAGGTACCGGATCATGAGGAGACCCTTATCACCATCCAAACCGATAAAGAGGCCCAGTACCCGATCGTGCAGCTGGTTTATAAGCATGATCCCATGCTGGACAGAAATATGAATTATTACAGGGAAGGCATCAAACAACAACTGTTCAACTCAATGCTCAATACAAGGCTGCAGGAACTGATCATTTCGGAAGACCCGCCTTTTGTATATGGTTATGCTTTTTATACCAACCTTGTCAGAACCAGGGACGGCTTTATGGCCATCGCCGTTGCCAACAACAATGAACTTGACAAAGCGCTGGATGGCTTGCTGACGGAAAACAAACGCATTCGTGATCATGGTTTTACCGGAACGGAACTCGAAAGGGCTAAAAATGAATTTATGCGCTCCCTGGAGAAACAATATGCCGAAAAGGATAAAATGGAGAACACCAATTTTGTGTGGCAGTATTATTCTCATTTTTTAAGGAGCGAGCCTGCTCCCGGCGTGGAATTTGATTTTGCGTTTTCCAAAAGTGTGGTGCCGGGCATCACACTGGAGGAGATCAATGAACAAGCTGGCAAATGGATCCGCGAGGAAAACAGGGTAGTGGTCATGATGGCGCCCGATAACCCCGATATCATTGTTCCCGATGAGGCATTGATTTGGGACATCCTGAAACGGGTGGAAGAAACGGAAGTTGAAGCGTATGTCGATAAAGTGATTGATAAGCCACTGGTCTCAGATGAGCCGGCTCCTGCTAAAGTGGCAAAAAAGGGTAAAAACAAGGACCTGGGCACTACCGAATGGACTTTCCCCAACGGTGTTAAGGTAGTGATGAAGACCACCGATTTCAAGGATGATGAAATCCTGCTGTCAGCTTTCAGCTTTGGTGGCACTTCACTTTATGACATCAAGGATCTGACTTCAGCCTCATTTGCTGCAGGTGTGGTCGCAGAGAGCGGCCTGGGCGAATTTGATAAGGTATCCCTGGATAAAATGCTGTCCGGAAAGATCGTCAACCTGCGGCCGGTTATCGGTGACACATATGAAGGTCTTGAGGGGAGCTGTTCCGTGCAGGACCTGGAAACGATGCTGCAGATGGTATACCTGTATTTCACGAACCCCCGGATCGACGATGTGGCATTCAATGCTTTTATCAAACGGATGAGGGCGGTGCTCGACAACAGAGCGCTGGATCCTTCTTCTTCGTTGATGGACACAGTGGCCGTGGTAATGGCCAATTATCATCCGCGGGTCAGGCCCATGACCTCTGAAATGCTGGAAGAAGCCAGCCTGAGGCGTATCCGTTCTATATTCCGCGACCGTTTCGGCGACCCAGGTGGTTTTACATTCTATTTTGTCGGGAATATCGATCCCGAACAAGCCAGGCCTTTGATCGAAAAATATCTGGGCGGACTGCCAACGGTTACCCGGCAGGAAAACTGGGTGGACAACGGCGTCAGGCCACCCGAAGGAAAAGTGGAAAGGAACATCACACGAGAAATGAAAGTGCCGAAAGGGACAGTGTTTATCAGCTATTCAGGAATCTTTGATTACGATGATTACCAGTCAAGGCTCAACCTTTCTTCGTTAATTGATATACTGAATGTGCGTTATGTCGAAACCGTCAGGGAAGAAGAAGGCGGTACCTATGGCGTGCGGGTGTATGAGTCGATGTCTAAATATCCATATGAGAATTACAGGGTTACGATTTCATTCGATTGCGATCCTCAAAATGCAGACAGGCTAAAAGATATAATTTATCGGGAAATAGCGATACTTCAGAATGAAGGACCAGCCGATAAAGACCTGAAAGGGGTGGTCGAAAATAAACTGAAAACTTACCAGGAGAACCTGCGGCGTAACAGGTACTGGCTGGGCGTCCTGAGAAACCGTGATTTCAACCAATCAGATCTGTCCGAGTACCTGAAATATGAGAATTATGTCAGGAACCTGTCACGCGAATCGCTGAAAGCGGCCGCACAGCAATTCTTCGGCGAGAATATCGTTGAAGTGGTCCTGATACCGGAGAATATCGAGGATAATATCGCGAATCCGGTTAAAAAGTAGAATATAGAAGTTAGAAGATAGAAGATAGAAGTTAGAAGATACTTCTAAAGTTCAAGATCCAACTCCAGGCCCTCTTTCAGCGTCTGTAAAGCCGGGTTCTTTTCCACCATCGCTTTGTACTTCTCATCGGCTGTGTAGGGGCGGGTTGGACCATTGGTTTCTGCCACAATCACATCCATCTGAATGTGAGTATTTTGAAGCTCGTTCCGCAGGAATTCCATCAGGTCAATCCTTCTTTCTTTGAATGTCAGTTCCTGGCCTTTGTTGTCGAGCTTTAGTTCAAGATGATAATTTTCACCCTTTAATGGTTTGCGACTGGATAGTATGCTGTAGAAGTTCGGAAATTGACGGGCTATGCTTTCGGTATAGTAGGCCCAGACTTTCTCGAGTTTCTCCTGGGAGAAATCCTGCTGCGGCTGATTCCCGGCATCGGTTGCCCCGTTAGGGAGGTTATTCCTGCCTTTATGGTGATTTTCGGGATTGATGGAGATGGTCCGGCTAACGGCAGCCGGTGGTGATGGGCGTCCGGGAGTCACGGCTGCGGGAGGTTTTTTCTCCGTTTTCGCAGGTGTAATGACGGTATTATCGGTCTTTTTTCCTTCTTCAAACCCTTTCGGTGGGTTCAGGGTGTTTTTTTTCTCTGGTGCTGCTGTTGATTCCTGAGAAATAGCTGTGCAAATCTGCAACATGGCCAGCTCGATCTGCAATCTCTTATTATTGGCGTTCTTATAGTTCTGATCGTACTGGTTGTGGATTTCAAGCGCTTTGAGCAAGAATGACGCTTTGCATCGGCCTGCTTGTTCCGTGAATTTTTCCTGCAGATTTGAACTCACCTCGAGCAATTTAACGGTTGCCTTGTCCTGGCAAACCAGCAGGTTTCTCAGGTGTTCGCCAAGTCCGATTAGGAAATATTGCCCATCGAAACCCCGTTCGATTATTTCATGGATCGTAAGCAGTACCCCCGGAACATCATAGGCCAGCACCTGGTCGATGACCCTGAAATAGTATGTGTGATCAAGGATGTTCAGGTGCTCTGCAACAGTTTCATACGTCAGGTTGTTTCCGGCAAAACTGATGAGCTGATCGAAGAATGACAGGGCATCCCGCATGGCGCCGTCGGCTTTCTGGGCGATGATGTGCAGGGCCTCTTCTTCAGCCGTCACTCCTTCATTTTTAGCTACATAAGCCAGGTAACCGGCAATGTCATTTACCGTGATGCGCTTGAAGTCGAAAATCTGGCAGCGTGAAAGGATGGTCGGGATGATCTTGTGCTTCTCGGTTGTGGCCAGGATGAACTTGGCATAAGGCGGCGGTTCCTCCAGCGTCTTCAAAAATGCATTGAAGGCCGAGGCCGACAACATGTGCACCTCGTCGATGATATATACCTTGTATTTTCCAACCTGGGGCGGGATCCGCACCTGGTCCACCAGGTTGCGAATGTCTTCCACCGAATTGTTGGATGCAGCGTCAAGCTCATGGATATTAAAAGATGCGGAGCGGTTGAACGACAGGCACGATTCGCACTCATTGCAGGCCTCCACCTGGTTGACCGGGTTGAAGCAATTGATCGTCTTGGCCAGGATACGGGCGCAGGTGGTCTTGCCAACCCCCCGCGGGCCGCAGAACAGGAACGCCTGGGCCAGCTGGTTGTTCCGGATCGCATTCTTCAATGTCGAGGTGATCGAGTCCTGCCCGACAACCGTGTCGAACGTCGCTGGCCTGTATTTCCGGGCTGATACGATGAAATTTTCCATACAGTTGGTAAATCTTGCTGATGGTCAAAAATAGTAAAGTTTCCTTTTGACAGACTTAAGTATCTTTGTTTCGGTAAAGCAATTTATTCAACCAACAATTCGTTGAATCAGCCATGCTGAATAGCCTCCGCTTGTATGCAAAATTTTTTATCATGACATTACCCGGCCCTGAACGGCGATTTCTTTGGCTTGATATGGAAAGGTATGTTTTGCGGCCGGGTGTTTTCCGGTCAATACCACAATATTCCTCTGAAATACGAAGGGAATCTCTTGATAAAGGTGCAGGCTGGTTGCTGGAGGCGCAAAAGGCCGCAGGCGACGGTGGCATGGGTTCTTATCACCTGGTAAATAAATGGTCGTCCTCGTATCCCGAGACCACCGGTTACATCATCCCGACCCTGATTGATTACGGCGGTAAATTCAACAAACCGGAAGTCCTGGAGGCCGCTGTGAGGGCGGCTGATTTCCTGTTGGGAATCCAGAAAGAAAGTGGTGGGTGGCAGGGGGGAAGGGTCAATGAAAACAAACCGGAAATAGTATTCAATACCGGGCAGGTGATCCGTGGAATGATGGCCGCTTATGAGCATACCGGCGATTCTAAATATATTGATTCAGCAGCCAGGGCCGGCGACTGGCTATGTAAAATCCAGCATCCGGAAGGGTTCTGGAAATCCCACGCCCTGATGAACGAGGCCAGGGTGTATGACACCTATGTTGATGCGCCTTTGCTGCATCTGGCTGAGATCACCGGCAAAAAAAAATACCGGGATGCAACCGTGAAAAATCTCGACTGGGTAACCGAAAACAAACTTTTGCAGAACGGCTGGTGCGAAGACTGTGATAACACCGTCAGGCGCAACGACAAACCGATCCTGCATACCATCGCATATACGCTGGAAGGGCTGATTGACTGCAGCAGGTGGTTAAAAGATGAAAAATACCTGCAGGCCGCCATCCCCGGAGCATCTGTCCTGTGCGATCTCTTCCTGCAGCAGGGCATTTTAAATGGCCGTTATGACCATCATTGGAAGGGGCGGGAGCATTTTATTTGCACCGGCGGGGCGCAGATGGCCATTGTCTGGCTGAAACTGTTCTGGCTCAGCCGCGAAGAACGCTTCCGCCTGGCCGCCGGCCGGATGATCGACCTGCTGATCTTCATACAGCGGAGGTTCCGGGATGAAAAACCGGAAACGCTGGGCGCCATTCCCGGCTCTTTTCCCTTATGGGGCCGGTATGAACCGTTTGCGTTTCCCAACTGGGCCACGAAATTTTTCTGTGACGCCCTGATGCTCGAGGAGGAGATGAAATAATGAGCCATCACACATATCCGAAACCAAAAACACTGGCGGAGCTCTTTTTACAAACGGCGGAAAGGTATCCCGACCGGCCGGGACTCCATCCGGGACTCCATCCCTATTCATACGCACAACTGAAGCAAGCTGCCATGGAGGCGGCAGAAAATATTTCCAGGAACCATTCCGGTCCTTTCGTGCCGGTGATGGCCGATAAGAGCTTTGTCTGCTATACCACTATCCTGGGCGCACTGCTGGCCGGCAAGGCCTACCTGCCGCTCAACCCGAAATTCCCCGAAGCGCGGAACCGTTTTATGACTGAAAAAGCACAGAAGGGGAGCCTGGAAATTGCTTATCTGGAGGATCCGGGCAGGATGCCCGCCTACCTGCTGTTCACCTCCGGTTCGACCGGGGAACCCAAAGGAGTGGCCGTCTCCCAGGCGAACGTCTGCGCTTACCTCGATTTTATGCTGGAAGCCTACGATTTCAGCCCCGAAGACCGGTTTACCCAGGTTTTCGACCTGACCTTCGACCTCAGCGTGCACGACCTTTTCCTCTGCTGGTCAACTGGGGGATGCCTGTGCGTGCCGGATGACAATTCTTCCTTTGCCATGGCTAAGTTCATCAAAGAGGTGAAGCCAACCGTCTGGTTCTCTGTGCCTTCGACCATCATGCTGATGGACCGGATGCGGCTGCTTAAACCGGACGCTTTTCCATCGGTCAGGCTGAGTTTCTTTTGCGGAGAACCGCTTTATGACAGCACGGTGGAAGCCTGGAAGCAGGCTGTCCCAAATTCACGGATCGTGAATCTCTATGGCCCTACCGAAGCAACCATCGCCATCAGCCGGTACGACATCCCTGCCAATGCTGAAATGGTAAAGCAGGAAATGGGAATTGTGTCCATCGGTAAAATCTTTCAGGAAAACGATTATCTGTTACATGAACCATCGCAGGACAAGCGGGGCGAACTGTGCCTTAGCGGTAAACAGGTGGTAGACGGCTATTTTGATAATCCGGCTGCCGATCGGCAATCCTTTTTCACTGATAATGCCGGTAAGCGCTGGTACAAGACCGGCGACCTGGTCAGGGAAGATGCCGGCGGCGATCTCTTTTTCCTGGGGAGGCTCGACGCGGAGGTGAAGGTCTCCGGTTACAGGGTGAACCTCAGTGAAATCGAAAGCGTGCTCACGGCACACCCTTCCGTCGATCAGGCTGTGGTGCTTTATAAGAACCAAAATGACGGTCCGGGCATCATGATCGCTTTCATTCTGCCGGAGAATAAAGATTATAGCAACGAGCCGGAAATGGATGCCTGGTGCCGTACAAAACTTCCCTGGTATATGATCCCGGGAAAATTTATCTTTGTTGATGAAATCCCCCTGAACCGGAACGGGAAAATGGATAAACAGGCCCTGCTGCAGAAATACTATGATGGAAAATGAGATTAGAGTATGCTTGTTCAATATGATCCTGGAAAAACTCCGCCGGATCGGTGTCAGTGAATCGGAGATCGGCGATGATTTCGACCTGGTAGGCAGCGGACTGCTCAATTCCCTGGAATTCGTTGAGATCGTTGCCTTGCTTGAAAAGGAGTTTCACTGTGAAATCGATTACGAAGCCGCCTTCGAAAAAGGTGAACTTACGACGCCGGGCGGCCTGATCAGGACTTTTGAAAATCATATGCATGGATAAAATCGACTATCTGATACTGGATGACAGGGATGGCCAGGAATGGGACCGGCTCGGGGAGTGCATGGAGGCCATGTATTCATCCCTGGAGTCGCAGGGATGGCCATTTCCGCTTGCGGAAGGAGGTGCGGAAATGTGGCTGAAACCGGTCCGGAATACCATCGGCCGGTTTGGCCGGATGGTGGTGGCGAAAGCCAACGGCAGCATTATCGGATTTGCTCATGGAATGATTAAGTTTCTGCCCGATTATCTCGGTGGTCACGCCATCGGCTTCGTCACCCATATTTATGTGGACAACAATTACCGCGAAACCGGAACAGGCAGGCGAATGGTCGAAATGCTTGAGGAATGGTTCCGTCAAAAAAAAGTTCATTCGGTTGAATTGCAGGTGATTACCGGGAACACAGGAGGCATTGATTTCTGGAAAAAACTCGGGTATCTGGAAGAACTCCGGCAATATCGAAAGACACTCTGAAGCATCGCTAATAATTAACATCATTCTGACGAAATCAACCTACATACCCTATGCTGAAGCGGCCGGCCACAGCGGCATCGCACCCGGAGACCTGGTTGTCTTATCGGCCGACCTGACCCGCATGGCCATGCTGGCGCTCCGGAAAGAGGGGAATTTTGATGTGCGCATTTTTATAGAGGGCTTTCAGGATTTTCTGGGACCGGAAGGCACGCTGGTCATCCCGTCATTCAACTTCAATCTTCGCAATAACGACCCATACAGCCGGATCCATACCCTTCCCATCACCGGCTCACTGGCACAGGCAGCTTTAAAATGGACTGATTTTCAACGCACAGCCAACCCGCTTCATTCTTTCCTGGCCTGGGGCAAACATGCCGGGGATCTGGTCAGGCTGGACAATAAAAGTTCTTTCGGCCCCGGTTCACCTTTCGCTTTTTTCCGGGAGCACCATGCTGTCATGCTGCTGGCCGATATTCATATCCGGTCCGCTTTTACATTTGTCCATCATGTGGAAGAGATGGAGCAGGTTCGATACCGTAAAATGAAGAAGATTAACATCTTTCTGGAAGATGAAAAAAAGCATGAGGAATATCTTCTCTTTGCCAAAAAACCGGGATGGACGATGGAGATGAGCGGGTTGGAAACCCTTTTGCTGGAACAATCTGTTGCACAGAAGGTTATGATCAATAATCTGTTTTTTACGAAAGTCGGCCTCGCAGCCGCTTATCCGGTCATCCGGCATGATATTCTTCAAAACCGCGCTGCCAGTATTGCCCGTTTCAGCGGGAAATTATACCTTCGTGATATGGCAAAGAAATTTTTAGACAGACTGGGCGTTTATACGGTTGCCGATAAAATCAGCCATGATCCTGGTGTATTGTGACCATATCAACCCGCGGCATGCTTATATCTTCAGATTTATTCTTGGAGATTTGCTGGGATTGGAATACAGGCTCACGCATGACAGGGCTGAGTTTGTTTGCTTTACCGGTCCAAAATTCAGCTATGGAGCTGACAATCCCGGTTCGCGGCTGCATTTTCTGTCGCATACTTTATTGAAAGAGAAAGGGGTTAGGGAACAAAATATCAGGGTCACCCGCTGGCAGGGACTTCCTATTTTCTTCCAGGCGGACGGACTATCGGCATGGCCGTTCGATCCCTTTGCACTGATCTTTTTCCTGGTTACCCGGTATGAGGAATACCTTCCATTTCAGCCCGATGCGCACGGGCGTTTCCCTGCTCTCATGAGCCTGGCTTACAGGGATGGCTTTTTAGACATACCCCTGGCTGATATTCTTGCAGACCGGCTGAAAGCTCTGCTCGTCGAAAATTTCCCGCATTTGAATTTCCCCTCAGGGGCTTTCCGGTTCATCCCTTCATTCGATATCGATATCGCCTTTGCGCACCTGGGCAAAGGATGGATGAGGGCCACTGCAGCCTGGCTGAAACTTTTACTGAAGGCCGATATCGGCCAGATACAGGAACGCCGGCTGACCATCCGGGGGAAAATGAAGGACCCGTTTGACAATTTCGATTATCAACTGGAACTGGCAGGAAAATATGGATATCACCCATTGTATTTCGTCTTGATGAGTGATTTTGGAAAGCATGACCGGAACACCGATTACAAGGGGTTGAAATTCAGGGAATTGATCCGGATGCTGAGCATTAGGGCAGAAATCGGGATTCATCCTTCCTATCGTTCCCACCTTCGACCGGCGCAGATCCGGGTCGAAAAAAGCCGCCTGGAAAACATCACCGGCAAGCCCGTGCATATGAGCCGCTTTCATTACCTCCGCCTTGGCTTTCCGCAGTCATACCGGACCCTTATTGACCTGGGATTTACCGATGATTACTCGCTGGGCTATTCCACTGTCAATGGTTTCAGGGCGGGTACGGCCACTCCTTTTTTATTCTATGATCTCCTGAAGGAAGAGGCAACCAAACTGACCCTGCACCCGTTCATTTTCATGGACTCGGCCATGGCGGACCAATTAAAATATTCCCCGGAACAGGCGCTGGAAGAAGCGGTGAAGCTCACCGGCCTCGTCAGCCAGTACGGCGGAGAAGCCATCGGGATCTGGCATAATTATGCGTTGAGCGACCGCGGGCCATACCGGGGATGGCGCGGATTACTCGAAGGCATTTTGTCGAAATTCGCAAACACAACGGCATGATCCGGTACCTGGAGAGAAAAGATATCGACAATGAGAAATGGGACGGTTGCATCGGCCGGTCATTCAACGGGAACCTTTACGGATATTCCTGGTTTCTGGATATTGTAGCACAGGGTGAGTGGGATGCACTTATCGAAGGCGATTACGAGCGCGTCTTTCCGCTGGTGCACAGGAGAAAATTCGGGATATCCTATATCTATCAGCCCTTTTTCACCCAGCAACTCGGACTGTATTCGGTTCACCGGCTCGATGCGGAGGTATTGGGGAATTTTATCCGGGCCATCCCGGTGAGGTTCAAACAGGTGGAGATCAACCTGAATACCCTGAATAAGGTGGATGAGAAAGACTTCAGACTGATCCCGCAAATCAACCACGAACTGGACCTGATCCATTCCTACCCGAAAATCCGTGAAAACTATTCCGAAAACCTTGCCCGGAACATCAAGAAGGCTGAGAAGGCCGGGCTGACAATTTCCAAAAATATCCGTCCCGACGACATCATCGACCTGTTCCGGGCAAACCGGGGCGGTGAGCTCAAACATCTCCGGGATGCCGATTACCTGCGGCTCAAGCGACTGGCATATACCTGTATTTACAAGGGGATAGCGAATATCTGGGGCGCCTATGACCGGAGAAACCAGCTCTGCGCGGGGGCCTTTTTCATCCGGAGCAATAACAAGGCCATTTTCCTTTTTTCAGGGCTCAGCGGAGAGGGACGTGCCGCGGGCGCCATGCCATTTTTGATCGACAGCTATATCCGTCATCACGCCGGCCGCCATCTTACATTTGATTTCGACGGCTCCAACGACCCCAACCTGGCCAGGTTTTATAAAAGCTTCGGCTCACGGGAATGTGTTTACATGCGGCTCCATCTCAACCGGCTGCCATGGTTGGCGAGGATAGTAGCGAAGGCTTATAAATCATTATCTTTGCGTTGATGAAACTTCTCATCCTGGAAAATATCCGTATCTCGCTGGAGTCGATCCGCAGCCACCTGCTGCGAACGATCCTGACCGTTACGATCATTGCCTTTGGTATCATGGCGCTTGTGGGCATACTGACAGCCATTGATTCGATAAAATATTTCCTGAATGAGAATTTCGCCATGATGGGAGCCAACACTTTTTCTATCCGGAACCGGGAGATCATGGTACAGATGGGCGGCAGGCGCAGCGATCCCAAGATGTACAAGCGCATCACTTACGACCAGGCAGTGCGTTTTAAGCAACAGTTTGATTTCCCGGCATTTACTTCCATCTCAACATTTGCCTCCCACACGGCAACATTGAAATATAAATCGGAAAAATCAAATCCGAATGTGACCGTCAGGGGATCGGATGAGAACTATTTCATCACCGCCGGGCAGGAGATCAGCAAGGGGAGGAACTTCAATGAAAGCGAGGTGCATCGCGGGGCCCATGTTGTCGTGATAGGGAGTGAGATCGAAAAACTGTTGTTCAAAACCAACGAAGATCCCATAGGTAAGATCATTTCCATCGGGCCGGGTAAGTACCAGGTCATCGGCGTGATGAAGGAAAAAGGATCGAGCATTGGCTTTTCGGGCGACCGTGACTGCATCCTGCCGCTGAGCAATGTCAGGCAGTACTTTCCACGTCCTGACCGGACATTTGTCATCAGTGTGACCGTGCCTGATCCCTTGATGATGGAACAGGCCATCGGAGAGGCGACGGGCGTGTTCCGGATTGTCCGGGGCGACAGGGTAGGGCAGGAGCAGACATTTCAGATCAGTAAAAGCGACAGCATCGCCAAAATGCTTACCGACAATATCAAATATGTGGCACTGGCGGCAACGTTCATCGGTCTGATTACATTGCTCGGGGCGGCCATAGGGTTGATGAACATCATGCTCGTATCCGTCACAGAGCGCACGTTGGAAATTGGAATCCGGAAAGCCATGGGCGCCACGCAACGGGTGATCCGGAACCAGTTCCTGGTGGAAGCTGTTGTCATTGCACAGCTCGGCGGCCTGTTGGGCATCACATTCGGTATTGTCATCGGGAACGTGCTTTCCATGATCCTGCAAAGCAGCTTCATCATCCCCTGGCCCTGGATTTTCCTTGGCGTCACCCTCTGCTTCATCGTGGCCCTGGCCTCAGGCATTATCCCCGCCAATAAAGCCGCCCGGCTCGACCCGATCGAGTCGCTGCGCTATGAATAGGGTTTTTATTTAAGATCACACGGACATTCGCTCGCTGCGCTCGCGACATTAGGTGGACATTCATGGACATTAAGTGGACATTAACCAGAAACTCCATCTTTTAATCAGTGCTATTCAGAAATCCGACTCCTACGAGCTGATCGTACACATCGCCCTGCCGGCGGTGGTAGACCAGGATGGTGTATTCATTCTCCGTTTCCCAGAAGCTCCCTTCAATTAATGTGATATCACCGGTGTTTTTATTATTTTCCAGGAAGGCATAGATGTAGTTATAATATCCCTGCTTAAGAAACATCTTCGCCTCGTAAGCCTTTAATTCGTAGTTATACCGCATCAGGTTTTCCGGTCTGAACTGCCAGTCGGATAGTGCGCCGAAAACATAAAGGTTGCCGTTGTCGAGCGGTTCCCGGTAAGGCAGCAGGAAGTGTACCCAGGCATAATCGCCTTCGGTATAGGAATCCTGCGCATGGTTCACTGAAATTAGCCGGCGCCCGTTGATATCTTCTTCCGAACGGAAATTGCTGTATGCCCTCGGCATATCGGTTTGCAGGACAACCTGGTAACCCTCTGTTGTATATTGCAGCGACTTCATCCGGTCGGTATTGTACTGCAGCGTTTTCATGTCGAAATACCTGAATTCGTTTCCCCCTTCGAAAGCCAGTCCCGGCATCTGGCTGAAGTCATATACGCCTCCGCTGATCAGCCGCGGCTGGATGTTTTGCATCATATTATCCCAGCGGCCGTTCTGCTGAATGAAAACGTGAAGGTCGCGGTGCGTCTCGGTAAGCTGGTAGTTGGCCGGGGTCAGCTTGAAATTCACCTGCTGATGGGTGTATCGCAGGTGCAGGTCAACCGTATTCCCGATATTTCCGGTAATATTTACTTTCGGATCAGAGACCATAAAGCGCCGCGTGAGGACCACATTTTCATCCCTGTCCGGACCCAGGTAAACCTTGATGATGTAGTTCCCCGATTTTTTCAGCCGCAAGTATTCCGTCGGGAAAACCAGTACATAATTCACGAACGGTACCGTAGTGTTGAAAGAATATTTGTAATCATCGATCCGATCTTCAAAAAAACCATCCAGGTACTCCATCTGCTGCAGTGTCGAAACATTCCAGTAGGCATCGCAATGGATCAGCGTGTATTTAAAGGATTTGTGCTCCGCGTCCAAATCGTCGAACGACAGAATCAGCTTATCTGCGGTACCCAGCTGGATAATGGGGGGCGACAGCTCGAAACCTGCTTTGTAGAGCAAAACCGTCTGGATATTGTCGCGGTAGGTAAGATTATCGTTACGGACAACTTTTTCCCGGAAGTATTCATCCTTTTGAGCGTGCAAATCACCCCATAAGAGCATCATTATTCCTGCAAGTATGTAATGATAAGAAGTTTTTATCTGCATATTCAATGTTTTATTCCACACAAAGGTCGGTAAGATTTTCCAGAAGAGGGTGGATCAAATGGTCGGAATTATTCGGAAAGTCACTGAAAAGTATCGAAGCATCGAAACATCGCCATTTCAGCGAAAAATTCCTTCCTCGACGGGTATATTTCTTAAAAAAACCGATTAACAGATAGGCAATAACACCGAATTGAAAACCATTTTTTAAAAATTGGGGATATGAGTGAACATTCAATGCAAAAGTATATGCAGCAAATAATCAACCGGATTTTTACCATTCGGGGCAAGCAGGTGATGATTGATGAGCATTTATCAGAATTGTATGACATCGAAACCAAATACCTGAACCGTGCTGTGAAAAGAAATCCTGACCGGTTCCCCGAATCCTTCATGTTCCAATTGACCAAAGAAGAACATGAAAAATTGAAATTCCTGATTGGCACCTCAATAGAGGGTGATTATTTAAGGTTCCAAAATGGCACCTTAAATACCGGTAGAGGAAAACATAGAAAATATTTGCCTTATGCTTTTACAGAGCAGGGTGTTGCAATGCTGTCAGCTGTAATCAATTCTGAAACAGCCATAAAAACAAGTGTTGCTATAATGAATGCCTTTGTTGAAATGAGGTATTTTTTGATGGAAAATGCAGATCTTTTAAAGCGCATTGAAAAGGTGGAAACCAGGCAAATTATAACAGAAAGTAAAGTGCAATTGCTGCTAATTGCCATGGAAAAGAAAGAGCTCAAACCCCGGCAGGGTATATTTTTTAATGGGCAAGTGTTTGATGCCTGGGTGTTGATAAGTGATTTGATTAGAAGCGCAAAATCCAGCCTGATTTTGATTGACAATTACGTGGATGAAAGCGTGCTGTCGCTTTTTACCAAGAAGAAAAAAGGCGTAAGCGTGAGCATATACACCCAAAACATTAGTCGGGCCTTGAAGGAAGATGCTAAAAAGTTTAACGAACAGTTTGGTGGGCTGAGCCTTAATACATTTAATGCTTCTCACGACCGATTTTTGTTAATTGATAAAACTGACGCGTATCACATTGGTGCTTCGCTGAAGGATTTGGGCAAAAAGTGGTTTGCCTTCTCCAGAATAGAAAAGGATTCATTGGTGATTTTTAAAAAGTTAGAGGTTTGAGCTTAGGAATCCGCCCAATCTCCTCACTTTCCCGGTCTTTAATCCAGATCAACGATCATGAATATATCTCACAAAGATCTCAGAGTGAACTCACAAAGTTCACAAAGAATTGTCATTCAGCGCCTGCCCATGTGCCCATATGCTATGGGATATCCCAATTATTATATGCCAAATACCGACGTGCATTGCATCATGGGCGATGGGACATGGGAGATGTGCTATATGATTATGCTGAACAGACATCGGCATTTTGCTGCCGATGGACGAGCCGGCACTTTTTCCGGCCTCCTCCCGTCTAACCGACGGGAGTGGCGTTGCGGCGCAGGATTCATTGATTATGTTCATTTTGATGTCGGTGATAGTTTCCCGTTCTTTGGCATTTACGCATTGCAATAACCTTACTAAATTGAGTTCCATTAACTTTCCGAAAATAAAACTATTTAATGTATGTACTCTGAATGTTTTGTATAGGTATGTATATTCAACATTCCGGTTTTGGTATTGTGGGAAACAAATACAGGCAGATAAATGCTATCAGGCTTTGGTTCAATTGACAAATTGGATATGCCCGAATTGAAATAATTCCTGAAGCGGTGAAACTCAGATTCCTTTTTGAAATTGTAACAGGTGAATTCTGACAGGAAACCAGACCCGGCAGGTAATAGTTTTACAAGAAATTTTAATACCACTTGTAATGTATCATTGCTTATAGGCTTTTGTGATATCTCCAAACTTAAATCATTATAAAAATTATGTATCAATGTTGATACAAAGGCATCAATTGATTCGTCAATACCAGGGTAGCTGAAATATGGTATATTATCCAGGAATACGCGATAGCTATGGAAATAGGAATAGCAAAATTCCGGAAAGTCATATTCTGTTAAATTGAATATTGAATTATTTCTGAATAAAATGTCGGGAATGGATACGTCATCTATTGCTTTTATTGCCGGGCTATTGGATAACGCACTATCAATACATGACAATCCAGGGGAAAACAAAACGATAACAGTTGTATCATTTTCAGACGAAAAAATGATCCTTGAACTGTGTTTTAAACTTGTTTCCAGAATAAATTTCAAATACTCATCAGGTAAATCGGCATAAAAGTTTTCTAAGAAAAAGATGAATTCCGCTGAATTTACAGGTGTTCGGAGATAATGTGAATGAAATAAATGAAGGTATTTGCCCAGGCCATTCCTGTATGAATCAAACTCATTGGATTTAAGCCACATGTACATACTTATTTTCGGAGCCAGCCAAATGATTCCGTAAATCAATATAACGAAAGAAAGTATCGCTAATATGCTGTATCTTTTATAATTAAACTTACGGATATCTGACATATATAAGAAAATTATTATAATCTTCAAAACTCGAAAAGTACAAAAGACCAATCGTCCATTGACGTATGCGTGAATAGTAATTATGCAATTCTACACCGTAACCGGTATATACTTCATAAACAGACTTTCTTCGATAACCTAAAGGAATAAAATTTGTTAAAAAATTGGCAATTGGATTTTCATGAGGGGTAAAAATAAAAACAGCTGATACCTCCTGCAATCCCAATGATAATGTAATATCATAACGATAGTTACGGCCACCAAATATATCGGGACTTCCAATTTTACCGTTGAAATTGAAGTCAACTGGATAGAATAATTTATCTGGTTTTTTATTTTCTAATTGCAATAAATAAAATTGCCTCATTATCTTTATTGCATTGTTCATTGTTGCCTGCATCTCTTCAATAGTAGGCACACTTGTTGGCTGGTTTAAAAGTTCGGAATTGATCAACAAACGTTCTGGTATATCAATCTGTCTGCTATTAGCTTCTCCCCACCCAAATGGATCATCGATAAACTCGTTCCATAATAGTTCCTGCTGTAGTGATCGCATCATTTCCTCATAGGAAAACGATTCCATGAGCTGCCTCTGAAAATCCCGGACTTTTTGTTCCGCCTGCTGCAGCATTTGCATTTCGGCAAACCTGCCGCCGACAGCCCATAAACCGCTGGGATCCACGGCCGCCACCGGGCTGTTCCCCATGCCCAGATACGGGCTGGCGAACTGCCCGGCGGGATCGGGGATGGGCCGGCCAGCCCCTCCCGGCGAGGGTATATCATAGATCCTGCTCATTTTTTTTTGTTTCACCCTGGGAACACTTCGCCATCGCCCTTCTTCCATCGCCCATGTGCCCATTTACAATGGGATATCCCAATTATTATATGCCAAATACCAACTTGCATTGCATCATGGGCGATGGGACATGGAAGATGTGCTATATGATTATGCTGAACAGACATCGGCATTTTGCTGCCGATGGACGAGCCGGTACTTTTTCCGGCCTCCTCCAGTCTAATTGACGGGAGAGGTGGAATGGTGCAGGATTCATTGAGTTTTGTCATTTCGCTGTCTGTGATGTTATCGTCTGGTAAGACTATTTAATATATCAGACCACCATAATACTTTGGCTTATTGAAAATAAATAACTCCGAACAAGATCCATATAAACAATATGATAAGTGACATATAAATTCTTTTATTGTTGGAAAATAATTTCTTTTCTAATGTGATAACCCGGTTATTTTCAATAATAATATTCATCTTTCTGTAATAAAGCGGAATACTAAACCAAAATATAATTGAAATCTTTAGCCTAAATAGATAGAAAATCGCAAGCGGATTGAAATATGAATTAATCTTCGATAGATGAGAAGGATATATTTCTTTCAATAATTTAAAATGTAAAATTTGCTTATTAATTCCACTAATTACAATTATTATTAATGTAATTAAAAAAACTATCACAAAAATATGTCTAAACATAGCTATATTATTAAAATTTTAAGAAATACCAAGAATACCCTTTATTCTTTGTAAATCCTATTGGCAAACCCCAAGAGAGTCCCAATCCGTAAATCTGGTAAGTATTATGAATATCTCTGTAATCTTCATATTTTAATCCTGGGTAAAATGAATCTCCTCCATAGGTGCCATCGATTATCCATATTGCACTATTGTAAGATTCTCCCCAACCTTCCACTTGATCAAAAGTCAGATGTCCTTCAGACGAGATCAGTACATTTACGATTCCACCTGCAGAAATATCAAAACCAGTTGAATGTTCTAATGTTAAATATAGACTATAATTAATACCATCATAAGCGATTCCGAATTCAATACTTCCTCCAATAATACCAGCTGCAAGCGTGAATGTTAATCCTGCTTGAGTGATCAATCCAGGGCTGTTAATATCAGGGTTCTTATTTCCATTGTTTCCGTTTTGCAGATTATTCCCCGGCGGATCATCCGGGCTACCTTCCAGCTCCGGTTGTCCTATGCCGGCATCCTTTTTGTATTTTCCACTTAATATATCTTCCCATAAGAGCATCATTTCAAGCTCACGCTCCATCTCCTCATAGGAAAACGATTCCATTAGCTGCTTCTGAAAATCCCGTACTTTTTGCTCTGCCTGGCGCAGCATTTGCATTTCGGCAAACCTGCCGTCGACAGCCCATAAACCGCTGGGATCCACGGCCGCCACCGGGCTGTTCCCCATGCCCAGATACGGACTGGCGAACTGGCCGGCGGGATCGGGGATGTGCCAGCGGCCTAATTGGCTGTCGAACCGGCGGGCGGAAAAATCGCTCCACCACAGGCCGAAATCGCCGGTGGTCTCCTTGCCCTGGTAAAGGTAGCGGTTCTCCAACCCGGCGGAATATTCCAGCCCGCCAAAGGTCATGCCGAAGGGATAATAATGGTTCTCCAGGATCACGTCGGCTTTTCGGTCGCGGTCGGGATCGCCGAAAACCACCCGCACATTT
>JAHYJL010000185.1 GCA_019429045.1 Bacteroidales bacterium | reverse complement strand
AGTTCCTCAAATTCGCGGAGGGTTTTTGATACGAGTATTTTACGGCCATCCGTCAGGCAGAATAGTGTATAATTTCCGTCTGACTCACAAAAGAGCACTTCATCCGGAGTAACAACATGAATGCTCTCCAGTGTTTTGAGCACCAGCTTTTTACCCGCATGATCCTCAGATGACATATTGTACCGGAGGCTGTTGAGTTGTGCTTCCAGGTCCTTGATCCGCATCGCTTCCGCCTTGCTCACGGCTTCCACCAGGTCTGACGTGATGATGGGTTTAAGCAGGTAATCCAGCGCGCTGTAACGGAAAGCTTCAATGGCAAACTGCTCGTAAGCGGTGACAAAGATCACCTTGAAGTCGATGGGTTCAGACAGTTTCAGCAAGTCAAATCCGGTTCCATCGCCCATTTTGATGTCGAGCAGCAAGAGGTCGGGCCGTTTTTGCCTGATCTCCCTTTCGCCGTCGGCAACGCTTCCCGCCTCGCCCACCACCTTCACCTGCGGGCAGAACTTCTTCAGAAGCCCTTGCATCGTCTCGCGGATATGCGGCTCGTCGTCGATGATGAGGGTACGGAGCACTTTCGTCGGGATATTTCTGCTAAAGATAGACATTTTTTGTTTCGTGTTTCTGGTTTCTTGTTTTATGTTTCGTGTTTCGTGTTTCGTGTTTATTGTTTCTTGTAATAATTAATGTCCACCTAATGTCGCGAGCGCAGCGAGCGAATGTCCACTTAATGTCTACTTAAATCCCGAAGGGATGCCCGATAGTAGCCCGCCAATTTATTGGCTGGGGTAAAAGGCGGATGGTGCAAAAACCCAGTGCCGAAGGTACGGCTGAGGGATTTTAGAGGTTGTATCAAAAGTCAAATTCTTTATTAACCACAGAGGTAACGGAGTATGCGCAGAGAACACATAGAATTGATTATCAATCACTAAACACTCTGTGTTTTCTTTGCCTTCTCTGCGATCTCTGTGGTTAAAGAACTTTTGATACAACCTCTTAATCTGTGAGATCCACCGGATTGAAATCCTGGATCTTTCATTCGTCCTTTCAGGACTCTGAATACCGGAATGCCACCCCTTCACCCGCCAATTTATTGGCGGGCTACTGTCAGATGTCCTTTCAGGACAAGCTTTATCGAAGAATTCCTTCATAATATCAATGTCCACCTAATGTCCACTTAATGTCTACCTAATGTCGCGAGCGCAGCGAGCAAATGTCGCGAGCGCAGCGAGCAAATGTCGCGAGCGCAGCGAGCTAATGACGCGAACGAAGTGAGCCAATGTCGCGAGCGCAGCGGGCAAATATCCGCCCTTCTTCTCACTGTTTCACGATCTTCTCAACAGCCAGCTCCCGCCCGGTCTGGAAACGGCAGAAATAAATGCCGGAAGGCAGGCTCAGGGCATCCAGCTTGAAGGTATGCCAGCCCGGCTCCAGCCATCCCTCATACACTGTGGCAACCTCCTGCCCCAGGTAATTGCTGACCGATACCCTTACCATTTCGCGGTCCAGCAACTCGCAATTTATAGTGGTTGAATGGCTGATCGGATTGGGATATACCCGGTAACTTTGAAGGATCTTGTTCCCGGCAAGCTCATCGATGCCGACATTAACCTGCACGGGTGCCATGAGCAGGAAGTCTAAAAAGATGAGCGCGCGTTGCTTGAACAGGGTAGGCATGCCATGGCCTCCTGTGTGTGAATAAAACTCATAGGGCAGGCCAAGCGCATCAAGGGTATCGGCCAATGCTGCATTCGCTTCATAAAGTAACCATTCATCATTTGTACCGCAGCAAAATATTATCCCAATACTGTCTTCAACGGAAGTTTGATGGAGCAGGGGAATTACATCAAACATCCTGATTTTTTGAAATACGGTGTCAATCAGTTCACAGTTTTCATCAAACATGTATTCAACAATTGCTGGATTGATATGGGTTTGAGGGGTATTAAAGTTTGGTGCAGCCGCGCCACTGAGTAAAAATCCAGCCCTTGTAAATAAACCTCCTCCCGTATAGGAAAAGGTATAAGGCGGACCGGGGTTTTCTTCCCGTAGCTTTGCTATCCATACTTCAGTCAGCAGGTCAAAATTCACCGTTGCACCATTCGCAGCGAAAGCACTGAATTTATCCTTGTGCCTTAATGTGAGCCTGAAAGCGCCATGCCCACCCATGGATTGACCGATAAAGGCCCTGGCTTTGCGATGTGGTATGGTCCTGAAAGTTGCATCCACCCAATTGATAAGATCTTCGGTCATATAATCCTCAAAATTCCCCCAAAGGATGGAGTTGGTATAGAAGCTTCCCTCAAAAGGTTCCACCCAGTTATCAGCGGACACCATGATAACGGGTTCGATGGTGCCGCCGGCCATCAGGCCCTGGTACATGGTCAGCATTTCACTCACGGCATTGTGATCGCCCGTCCATCCATGCAGGTAATAGATCACCGGGTAATACAGATTGGCCGGATGCGAGTAATAATTTCCCGGCAGGTAAACTCGCACGTTTCTGACTTCATCCAGCGCCTCGCTGTAAAACGTAGCCTGGATGTTGATGACTTGTTGAGCATTCAGGCTCAGTGCCAAACCGAGCAAAAGGCCTGTGAAAATTGGTTTTAATTTTTTCATGGCTGTTTGTTTTATGTTTCGTGTTTCTTGTTTCTTGTTCCAGGGTTCCAGTAGTTCCAGTAGTTCCAGAGTTCCAATGGAACTTTTGGAACCTTGGAACCATTGGAACCTTGGAACCATTGGAACCCTCACTCGCGCAGCGAGCCAATGACAACCTAAATGTACAACCTCCCGGACGGCAAAAGGGAACAAATGTGTGAACTCCCCTTATGAATGTGCAAACACCTTTTTTAAATGAGTGAAAATTTTTCTGGACGGGTTTCGGAGATGGCAGAGGCTTGTCTGGTCTGAAAAAAACAAGCGTTATTGCCTGCAGCGCCAACCCAAACACCACCTTTGTTTCTGTAGCTCGGCCATGCTTGTCTATCAATCAATGATCTCCATAGTGATCTTGCGACTGAGTTTCCTCTTGAGTTTTGAAATAAAAATATGATATTGCCTGTTATAATAGGCAATTTATTGTAATTTTGCCCAATACACAAGAAAACATCATGTTATGATAACCATGGACAAGCTGAAAGAAATCCTGGCAACATGGAAAGATGAAATATTGAATACGGAAGTTTTCGACAGGGAAATCTATCCTGAAATAAAAGACCAATTCACAAAACCCTTCCCAATGGTATTGCATGGATTGAGAAGGTCGGGTAAAACATATTTGATGTACAGATTATTGCAGGAACATCCCAATGCCATTTACATCAATTTTGAGGACGAACGCTTTACAGGTGCAGGCAGTGAAATTCTGGATGAATTGTATGCCGCATATATTGGATACTATTCCCCGAAAAGGCCTGTCATGCTATTGGATGAGGTACAGAATATAGCAGCCTGGGAGAAGTTTGTTGCCAGGTTACAATCGAAGGTTAAATTTGTTGTTTCGGGATCAAACGCAACTTTACTGAGTTCTGAGTATTCAAGTGCTTTAACCGGCAGGCATATCCCGATAAGGATTTTCCCGCTTTCCTTTACGGAATATATTAAAGCAGTAGGCGCCGTAAATCTCGACCCTTTGATAAGCGAACAGCGTTCAAAACTAAGAACTCTTTTGACAGATTATATTGATTACGGCAGTTTTCCTCAGGCTTCCCTTTTAAAAGACAAATTTTTATTGAAATCCACTTTCGATGCCATTCTTTTCCGTGATGTGATTCCCCGCTATGATATACGAAATCCGCTGGGGCTTGAGGCGCTCGCAAGATACCTTGTTTCAAATCCGGGCAAGCCATTTTCATTCAGGAGCCTTACTAAAGTAACCAATGTAAAGCATGAGGATACCCTGAGTAATTACGTTCAATACCTTGAAAAAGCATACCTGATCTTCAATCTGCCCAGGTTTGATTATTCGTTAAGCAAGCAGGCGGTTAATCTTAAGAAAGTTTATCCTGCCGACACAAGTTTTACACGGTTCTCGGGCAGTATTTTTTCAGAAGAGCGCGGCAGGCTGCTCGAAACCATCATTTGTAACCATTTAGCCAGAACAGGAAAAAATCTGTTTTACTGGAAAGATGAACGCAACAGAGAAGTAGATTTTGTGGTTTGTGAAGGATTAAAGCCTTTATCCGTCATTCAGGTTTCGGAAAACACCGATGATGAACGGGTATGGAAAAGGGAAACAGAATCCCTATTGAGCGCCGGAGAAGCCTTGGGTGTCGATGATCTGATGATACTGGTTAACAACATCTCAAGAAAAGCTACAGTTGGAAATATCACGGTAAAATCTGTTCTGGACTGGCTGATGGATTTAACCGACGGGTGAACCCGTCGGTTAATCTGCAACATCCATCGGATTGAAATCCTGGATCTTTCATTCGTCCTTTCAGGACAAGCTTTATCGAAGAATTCCTTCATAATTCCAATGTCAACCTAATGTCTACCTAATGTCTACCTAATGTCGCGAGCTCAGCGAGCGAATGTCCGCCATTATTCTCATTGCTTGATAACCTTCACCACTTCGCTTTGAATTGCCGATTGCCGATTGTCGATTGTCGATGTTCTAAGTGAAGATGCCTGAATAGAGTTGACCGTTTTTAGTTAATCTTCTTTATAAAGACATTGTTTGTGATCTTTTCTTTTTTTGCTTCTTTTTTTCTTTTGTTAATTAACTGATTTTCTGTTAATAACTTA
>JAHYJL010000184.1 GCA_019429045.1 Bacteroidales bacterium | reverse complement strand
GGCATGGGGGCATGGGGGCATGGAGGCATGGAGGAGCGGAAGAGGGGAAGAGGGGAAGAGGGGAATGGCAAATGGCAAACGGTTCATCCTGGTTGCTAACAAGACCGACATGCTGGAAGAATCCCCCAGGGGGCTGAAGGGTTTCCTGGAGATGAATTGCATATTCGTCTCGGCCAAGCGGAAGGAGAACATCAACCTGATCCTCGACCGGCTGGTGGAATCCGTTTCGGAAATGGGCATACAGGACCGGACGGTGGTCTCGAATGTGAGGCACCACGAAGCGCTGACCAAAGCCCTGCAATCGGTGGAGGCGGTACTTGAGGGATTGGATTCCGGGCTCACGGGCGATCTGCTGACGGTAGATATCCGCACCGCGCTGTATCACCTCGGTGAGATCACCGGCGCGATCACGACAGATGAAATTTTAGGGAATATTTTCGGGAAGTTTTGCGTGGGGAAGTAGGACGGTAAGACTGTAAGACTGTAGGACGGTAGGACGAAGGAGGGCCTGAGAGCGTTAAAAACCAATTTACTCAATATACTGAGTAAAAAAATCTTTTTTGTACTATATTACAAACATTAGCATTATATTTGCACAAAATATAGTACATCATGAGTTCAAAAAAACAAATTTTATTCCCCAAACATAAAAAGATACTTGAGATCTTTGGGGAAAATGTTAAGCTTGCAAGGAAACGCCGGAATCTGACAGCCATTCAGGTGGCAGAGCGCGCAGACATAAGCCGGAATACTCTTTATCTTATTGAAAAAGGTAATTCGGGTGTATCAATTGGCGCGGTCTTCAATGTTTTGCGGGTTCTTGGCTTGCAGGATGATTTTCTGAAACTTGCTGCAGATGACATATTTGGAAGAAAACTTCAGGATATTGAACTCTTGAGGAAAAAGTAATCATGGCTCTGACCAGTACAGAAATATTTGTGTAAGGCCCTCGGGCTGTTTCCCTGAGAGGAGATTTGAGAGCATTAAGCCACTCTTAGCTTAATAACCTCAAGCTCTGTTCCCTTTGAAAGCGATTCCTGCCCTCTTTTTAAAACTTCCCGGGCAATATCTTCATCCAAAAAATAATGCTCACAAACATCACAGATATGTGCAGGAACATCTTTGACCAGGATAATGGCACCATTATTTTCAAGGGTAACGGTGACTTTACCTTTATAAAACTTGCCGTTTTTACAAATTACGCAATCCATGGAAAATCAATTCAATACAAAAGTAAGGTATTTTTGTAGGAATTTGGTATTAATGCTATTAAAGCTTACAAGCTGCTGACCGAATTTTAGTGCAAGATCGTACCTAATCTATTATTATATTTTTCGTTGTGGTTCCGCGACGGCCTCACCCCCTGTGTCCCTCCCGCCTTTGGCGGGACAAGCTCTCTCCAAAATGCACCTCACCCCCTGCCCCCTAATGAGGTTGTATCAAAAGTCCTTCCATACCATCTTTTTGGTGCTCCGACGGGTAAACCCGTCGGTTCCAGCTTTTGTAACATACTCGAAACCAACGGGTTTACCCGTTGGTGCAAGAATAGTAAACGGCATACAGCAATGTGAAAACGAATTCTGATACAACCTCCAGTGGGTGAGGTTATTGAAAAAAAAGAGAGCCCGGCGACAGCCAGATCCAGCAATTTGCCGCATTTTGATGGTCTAGTCTAACCGTACAGTTTTCCATAATACTTGAATTATTTGATTGTTGATTAATCCATTTTCTAAAGAAGTTTCAGTATCCTCACCATCCCCATCGTATCCAGCTCACAGTATTTCAGCAGGTCGTCTCTTTTCTTAGCAATAGATTCCGGATCGGGATCATCGTAAAGGCTTTCGTAAGTGAGGCTAGCTGAACCGCCTTCCTGAATTTCCAGGTCAGAATAGGACAGGTCAGGGACTATAGCAGGCAGAACGGCTTTCAGGGAATAGGAGCCGTTCATTTCGGGTTCGTAAAAGTGCTTCCTTCTAAAAGGAACCATCAGATCTACAAACCTGTCAAAAAGGGGCTGTATCCTGCTGGAATATTGCGGGAAATCGCGGGCTATTTCCTTAAGCCGGGTCTTTTCAAAGGTCGCGTTCCAGACGATGATGCTGCCTTTTGTTCCAAGACGGTCCAGTAAAGATTCAATAAACGCAGGACGCGGATCAGATGGTGGGTTTCCCAGGAAAAAATAATGTTCGAGCATATTCTGGGCTTTGTCTGCCAAAACATGAAGCGAATATTGGAACGGCACCTGCTGGTATGGGCGACTTTCATCATGAAATGGAATGACTGGAAAGATGGTCTCAAAATCCATAAAAAATAATGGATAAACCAATTTTGTTTTGAAGCTGTCGAGTTGAGCCTGGTCCCTGGATGCAGGAATCTGATTTCCATCATCTGGCTCATCAGTAAGTGCACTTTGGCAGAATCCAATAAAATCGCAGGGAAAAGGACTGGTGCATTGACTACCCATTTCAATGACTGGTATGAAACCTATATTCAGCATCGTGTTCAATGATTGCAATTGCCCGGGAATAGTTTCCTGCATGGGTAAAATTGTTGAAGTAAGTGGTTCTTCTGCAAATAGTTGTTGAACATCTATTTCTCCGTGCCGGATGTACTGGTTGTTGATGTGGACCAGGAATATGTCTTCCAGCGGAATACCTGAACGGGTTATCACATAATACTGGAAAGCTGCATCCATTATATGGTAATTCTTAACTGCTGTCGATGCTTTCACCTCGTAGGCACGCCATTTCCCACCTTCTTTTACCAGAATGTCGATATAGCAAAGTGTCTCGCCATCGCTGAAGGCCGCTTCATAGATCACATTTTGCCCTCCTGCGATCAGTTGCCGGGTGTATTCCACCGCTTCGGCCACCTTACCCGGTTCGCCCCGGCTGGCATCAATGCCACCGGGAAACAACTGCTGCGCCAGGGCCCCGACGCTATGCCCGGTATCAAAAATATTTTGCTGGCTTTCGCTGGTCTCATCCCGGTCTTCGGGCTGGTGAAAATGAAGCCATAAGGATTTTGAGCATTTCATGCCACGGATAAAGGATGATTTGCTGATGGTTTTTGTCATGAGCTATTGGTTTAACAGTTTCATGGCAAAGTTCATATTCTGCATGGGACAACTACTGTCCCGGTAATAAAATAAATCATCAACTTTGGTTCAACTGCCAACCTTCATGGTGCATTCCGGCTATATTTTTACGTAATTGCTCCGGCTCCAGCACCTCCACTTCGCTGCCCCAGCCGAGCAATAAAATCTCCAGTTCGGGCGAGGTGTGGACGTTCAGGCTAATGATAGTGTAATCGCCGGTGGTTTCTTCTACCAACTGGCTTTCATGTATTGGCTGGGAAAGGACATACGGCGCCTGCTGTTTAGAGAACTTGAGCCTGATTTTTTCCGGTTCGGTATCTTCAAACCGGGTTACCCCAATGATGTTCCGGAAATATTCCTTCGGCGAAACGGAGGGCTGTTTGAACTTTTTCCCCGGTTCAGGCTTGATTTCGGTGATGCGGTCAAGGCCATAAATGCGAAGGGCATTCCAGTATTCTTCGTAGCCAAAGACATACCAGCGGTTAAAGTATTCTTTCAAAAGGTAAGGATGAAAGACATGAGGCGTCTCTTTCCGGCCTTCAACCCCTGCCAGGATATCGGACTTGCTAAACTGCTCCAGGATACCGCGGGCAAAAAACAGGGCATTCATCTCCTCCTCGGCCAGTGGCAGCTTGTTGATGGAATACCCCTTCACACCGTAAAAATAAACCCGGTCGCGCCGATCGTATTCGATCGGTGCATTGAAATTGAGTTCAGAGTCATAGCGCATGGCTTCGAGGTCGCGCTTGATGGTCCTGTCGGAAACAGATTTTCCAAGAGAATCTTCAATTTTGAGCTGCAGGTCACGCAGGGTTGCTTCCTTGCGGTTCACCAGCATCCGGTCGATGATGCGGTAACGGATGTATGCTTCTTTGGTTTGGGACATAAGGTTAGAATTAGCATGGCTAAAGTAGTGAAATAAAAATTCACAGCACCGGGACAATGGTTGTCACAGCCATGCTTTCATCTTTGTGAAAAGTAAAACTGACCTTATGAAAAATCAATTGTTACCCCATGGGAATAAACTTCTTCAAAGCATCGAGCGTTTAGGAAATCTGACCGTTGAATGCAAAGGAGACCCGGAAAAGATGATGACAGTCAATCCGGATAACCTTGCTTTGTCAGCGTTTTTGGAAATCGAGCCGTTGCAGGCCGCTATTTTCTCAGTGATCTTCATCCTCAACTTCAAAAGCACCAGCGTGGATATCAATGAATCGCTTCGATGATCGATGAAAGTGAAAACGGAAATGTCACATTCGATGAATTATCATCTGAAACCCAACTCTTGTTGAATCTTAAGCGGCGGTTCCTGTTCAAGATTGAATTCCATAAGCCCGGACCGAAAGTTCTGCAGAAAATATGGATGGATAAGATTCCCGTTCTGAAAGCCCCGGAAGCAAAACAACTGTCTGAACGTTTTGACCTGTCAGGCGGCAACATAGAAAATATCGCCAGGAAAGTGCAGATGCATCAAATTTTGCATGGAGTGTATCCATGCTTTGATCGCGTGCTGGCGTTCTGCGATGAAGAACAAATGGTGAAATCTGGCCGGAAACAGCTTGGGTACAGGATTTAGAACATTAGAAAGATAGGTCTTCACCAACGGTTCCTGGTTCCTGGTTCCTGGTTCCTGGTTCCTGGTTCCTGGTTCCAGAGTTTCAGGGTTCCAAAGTTCCAGGGTTCCATGCCTCCATACCTCC
>JAHYJL010000183.1 GCA_019429045.1 Bacteroidales bacterium | reverse complement strand
CCAGCCAAAGGTTGACGTACAGCCGGAAGGGCCTGACTTTATTGCCGCCGAGTGGGATGTACAGGTAATCGCGCATGAAGCGGCCCAGGGTCATGTGCCACCGACGCCAGAACTCAGTGATACTCTGTGAGATATAAGGGTTGTTGAAATTCTCCGGGAACCGGAACCCGATCATTCGCCCCAGCCCGATGGCCATATCAGAGTAACCCGAAAAATCGAAATAGATCTGGAAGGCATAGGCGATCACGCCGATCCAGGCTGTGCCGGTGGCCATGCCGGCGGCATCCAACGCGAAGACTTTGTCGGCTTCGGCACCCAGCACGTTGGCAATGAGCACCTTCTTCGAAAGGCCGATCACGAAGCGGAAAAATCCGGCCAGCCGGTTTTCCGCCGTTTCGTTGGCCCTGCGGTCTACAAGCTGGTCGGCCACTTCGTTGTACCGGACGATCGGGCCGGCAATCAGTTGCGGGAACATCAGGATATACATCGCGTAATCGGTGACCCGCTGAAGGGGCTGGTGCAAGCCCCGGTAAACATCGACCGTATAGGTGATCTTCTGGAAAGTGAAGAAGGATATACCGATAGGCAGCGCTACGGCGGTCCACCCGGCAGGCTGCATACCGATCTGGCCCAAAATACTGTTCAGGTTTTCCACGAAGAAGTTGGCATATTTGAAATAGGCCAGCAACCCGACGTTCAGAAAGATGGATATGCCGGTCAGCAGCCGTTTAAGCTGCCGGTTAGAACCAGGAATGTGCCTGACAAGGTAAAAGTCGACAACGATGGCACCCAAAACAATAAAAAAGAAGTCGGGCGCTCCCCAGGCGTAGAATATGACACTGGCGAGCAGCACCCACAGGTTCTTAAAATACCGTGGCAACAGGTAATAGACGATCAGGAAGACCGGCAGGAAGATGACCAGGAACAGGGCGCTGCTGAAAACCATGGGGCGAATTTAAGGTTTTACTCCCGACCCGTTGTCATGTCATTTAATTATTCACGGATAAATTTTTCTGCCTGGAACGGTAGTTCCGGAAAGAGGGAAGAATGATGCTCCAGGATCAGCCATTGATCGTTTTCGATTTTATAAACAAAAGAAAACCGGGCCGGTACTGTTACAAGCCTGTCTTCCAGGGTCCAGGTGAACGTATATGAACCGGAGTAAAATGCCATATTATCATGAATTCTCAGGGTTCCATCGTTGAATTCACAGTGCAGGTTTTTATTTTGCGTGAAATGGACAAAGTATTCATGAATGGCATCATACCCGTGTCTTACTTCAGATGACAGGGTACCCCAAAGCATCCCTTCAGGGTGATACATTTTCAGGATATTCTCTGGGAGGCGCGTTTGGATTGCTGCCGCCCAGTTTAGTGCTGCCTGAGGCGTTGAATTTGCCATAATAATCTTATCTTGAAAGAATCAGTTTCAAATACCCGGTGTGCTGTCCCGAAATCACCCTTGCGAAATAGATTCCGGGCGGTAAGGGATTCCCTGAACTGTCTTTACCATCCCACGTGAAGGTGAATTCATCCGCCGTAATTTCATCTATCATTTCAGACCAGACCGTTACTCCAATGGAATTCAGAATATCCAGGTGCATCACTTCCGGCTCGACCGTTTTGATTATCAGCTGCGTACGATCCCGGAACGGATTGGGCGAAGCTTCCATCTGAATCTTTTCGCCGGAAATCACAAGTCTATCCATGCCCAGGAAAGTATCGACCAGAAGGGTAACGGGCACGACAATCTCGGTCCCGAAGTTATCCTCCAGGATGATCCAGGCATAATACATGCCGTCTTCAAGCCCGGTTGTATTGATGGTCAGTTCAATGCCGGCCGACTGGTTCCCGGGGATATTGCCGGAAGTCGTGTCGAGGCTGAGCCATGGTGTTTCAGGACCCAGGTTTCGCAGCGGGATGTTGCCGGAAACCACATGTGGCGGGCTGCCGTATACCTCTCCCAGTACCTCGTAATGGATCATCATATCCTCCTGGATATTCTCCATGGTATTGATGATCACTTCGCAAAAGGCATCTTCGCCCATTTTGATCACCCCCCAGCCGCTGGGGTCTTCACCGTACCAGTGCGCTGTGACACCATTCCCCAGCGGACCCTGAAAGAACATAGTGCCCCCCGAACCGCCCGTGAAATCGGATGCGGTGGTGAGATCCATGCCTGGCGGGAAGCTTATAAAGATTTGCTTGATCCATTCATTGTCGTCGCCGCCGTTATAAGCCCTGAAATTCCATGTGTACTGATCGTTGGTGTGGAAATGCTCTGCATCGCTGACAAGGTAAGAGCCTGCAATATTGCGATTGCCTGTTTGTTGCTGTGTTAAAAGCGGCTCTCTGCCTGCCTTGAGCGCCTTGAAATTGAGATTACCCCAGGCATCATTGGTTAACAGCAATGTTGTTACCTCAACTTCTCCGGGCCGCATGGTTAAATCGAAAGCCAGGGGATCGGCGGCTAGCTGAGGGGTGGAGATGATGGCGGAGGGGAAGACAATATTGTCGATCCATGCAGCGTCCATGCGGTAATGCACGCTGTGATCCTTGTGATAAACCCATTCGAAACGCCGGAAACCGGCCGTGACCGGGAAACTGTGCCGTGACCAATCCGACAGACTGTCCCAGCGACCCATTTCAACCCCGTTGATCCGGAAGGCCAGGTAATCGTAATTGTTATGGACCGATGTGTCGTTTTCACAGGAGGTTCGCTTGTAAAAACTGATCTCCCCGTCCAGCAAAACTTCCAGGTCGATTTTCAGGATCGATTCCTGGCTGTTGTGGATTGGGCCTGATTTGGCGCAGAATGTGCCTTCCTGCGGTGACCAGGTGTCGATATACCAGGGCCGGTCTCCTCCGCTACCCCATGAGAACAGGGCGAAGTCGCCTGTTTCAAAACCTTCCATATACAGGCCTACAGGCATTATGAAAGTATCAACTGCATAGTAATTGTTGTCTCCTGACATGTCTACCGTAAAATCTATTTCATGTCCGGGGGGGCAGGCTTCCGAAACCGAAACATGATATGTGACATTGCCGGTCATTCCAGGCTGTAGCAATGGAATAATCCCAAATGATTGATTGATAGTGACATAAGTGTCATTGACCGACAGGACAGTGGCCAGGTTGTACACATCCACCCCACCAGCATTAGTGAATGTGACGGTCATATCGCTGGAGTCGCCCGGATCGAGCCGTCCGTTTTCATCGTTGACCGTGACCGATTCGACTTTTGCTATAGGAGCATAGGCATAATGGAACAGGTTGCTTTCCCACGTACTGGTATCGGAAGTAATAATGGTTTCAATGGTGAAAAGGTATTGATCTGACACCTCTGGTGAAACCAGGAACCGGAAAGCATTATTGAAAACCCTGGGAGTACCGGGTTGCAATGTTCCGAGGTTTTCCGTGCTGTCAGTTACGGTGAAATAGGGGTCATTGATGCGGATTTTCATACTTGCATTAGAAATGCTTTCAGCCCGCAGGTTGGTTACCTTCACCGACATCCATGCCTCTTCACCGAAAGCAATGATATGATTCCCTCCCGAAACGATGGAATCTTCCACCAAAATGCCGCTGGAGGAGAGGACCAGGGTTTTCGTGGTATAGATGAAGTTATTGTCAGTGACTTTGAAAGTGATCTGTTCCCCACCGTAAGACAATTGCGGTGTCCCGGAGTAGAGTCCGTTTTCATCCAGATGCAATTCGGGTGGGTAACTATATCGTTGCAATGAAACGACCGAATTGGGATTGACAACCGGTTTGTTGGAAATGCCGGTGGTTTGCCTGTTGAAGTTGTCCCCTTCGGAGATGCCGCTGATCCAGAGGTGTTCCGCACAACCGTTCATCGTGCCGTAATAGAATTTGATCGTTCCGTCGGGGAACAGGCGCACGGCATAGTTGTACTGCGTGGATGGGTTATCTGTCATGACCGTTTTCCAGCGGAATGTGGCTGAATTGGCATCGCCCTCGTACCAGATGCCACAACCCTGGCTGTAATTGATCTCCTGGCTCTGGTTCATGAAAGGTGAAATATTCCGGGTGATGTTAAATAACACTTTATCGTCATTAAAGTAGGGGTAAGGATAAAGCTGTTGGTCGAACATCAGGTAGCCGTCGACATACACTGTGATGCTGTTGAAGGTACTGTCGTAAAAAGGAAAGTCAAAATCGATTGCCTGGGTAACCTTACCACTGGAATTACCTGAAGGATATAGCTGTGTGGCGTTGGTTTGCGGGAAGGTGGCTGTCTGGGCGCTTTCCTCGTATTTTTTATCCAACTCCCAGATATAAGGCGGGGTACCGCCCGTGGCGGTTAGCTGGTGACTGTAATACTGGCCTGCCGGGGCCGGTGGCAGGACTTCATCCAGGATTTCAACGCGACTGAAGGAAAAGGAATGTGTCAATGAAAGCGTCGTGGTATCGTTATTCAAAATCGGTACGTTACTCTGCGAACTGACAATCTGCATTCCCCCGGCCGTGTGGTCATAAATTGAAAAATGTATCACATCGCCTGGAAAGGCATTCTCAGGATCCTGTTCCACCACCTGCAGGAATATCTTAACATTCTGGTTCATATTGATGTAGCTGAACAGCTTCGAAAGATCCAGGCCGAATTCGATGGTCTTGTCTTCTTCGGTATTACCGCCTTGCATGTATCTATCACCGCCATGGAAATCATAGATGGGGAACCCGATAGTGACTTCCGGTCTGACCGCGTTGACGTTATTGGCGATTCCTGTCAGCACTTTAATGCGGTTTCTGCGTGTATGCTTCAGTGTAATCCGGGCGGTGAGTTTCGGATCGCAGGTTTCCTTGACTTCGAGGATATG
>JAHYJL010000182.1 GCA_019429045.1 Bacteroidales bacterium | reverse complement strand
AAAAACAAAAGGCAAAATACACTTACGGCATCCTGGAACGCCAGTTCCGTAAAACTTTCATGCGCGCATCCAAGAGCAAAGGAATCACCGGTGAGGTGCTGCTCCAGCTGATCGAAGCCCGGCTCGACAATGTCGTTTACCGTATGGGCATTGCCCCGACGCGCCGCGCAGCCCGGCAACTCGTTACACACCGGCATATTATCGTGAATGGCGATGTGGTCAATATCCCTTCCTATTCACTCAAGGCAGGCGATGTGGTTGGCGTCAGGGAAAAATCGAAATCCCTCGAGGTGATCACCGACTCGCTTTCCTCCCGGGCAAACAGGTACTCCTGGCTAGACTGGGACGAGGAGAAGAAACAGGGTAAATTCATGAATTACCCGCCACGGGAAGAAATCCCCGAGAATATACGCGAGCAGCTTATCGTCGAGTTGTACTCCAAATAACCTTACGATATTATTTATTCAATCCCTAATCAGAAAACTATGGCAGTATTAGCATTTCAAAAACCCGAAAAGGTCATCATGGTCGAAACCGATGCTTTTAGAGGTGTATTTGAATTCAGACCTCTTGAACCCGGTTTTGGCGTGACCATCGGAAATGCACTCAGAAGAATCCTTTTATCCTCGTTGGAAGGATTTGCCATTATCTCTATCAGGATAGATGGCGTTGCACACGAGTTTTCAACCATCAAAGGAGTTGTGGAAGATGTCTCCGAAATCATCCTAAACCTCAAGAAAGTCAGATTTAAACGACAAATCGAAACGGAAAACAGTGAAAGGGTTAATGTTGTCATCAGCGACCAGGATGTTTTTAAAGCCGGTGATATCAATAAGTTCCTGTCTGTTTTCCAGGTACTGAATCCTGAGGTGGAAATCTGCCATATCGATCCAGGGATTAAATTGACCATGGAGATCAATATCGAAAAGGGCCGCGGATATGTTCCGGGAGAAGAAAATAAAGACATGAATGCCGACCTCAGCACGATCTTTATCGATTCAATCCACACACCCATCAGGAATGTGAAATATCAGGTCGATAACTTCAGGGTCGAACAAAAGACCGACTATGAAAAACTGACCATGGAGATTTTTACCGATGGCTCGGTGATGCCGAAAGAAGCGCTGAAAGAAGCTGCCAGGATTCTGATCCATCATTTTATGCTGTTTTCCGATGAAAAGATCACCCTGGATACGGAAGAAAAGGCCGTCGCTGAAGAGTTCGATGAAAACTCACTGCATATCAGGCAACTACTGAAAACCAAACTGGTTGACATGGACCTGTCGGTGCGTGCTTTGAACTGCCTGAAAGCAGCCGATGTAGAGACCCTGGGCGACCTGGTGCAGTTTAATAAGAATGACCTGTTGAAATTCAGGAATTTTGGGAAGAAGTCACTGACCGAACTGGAGGACCTGGTGAAGACCAAAGGCCTTGAGTTTGGGATGAACGTGACAAAATATAAATTAGATAAGGAATAATTGCGATGAGACACGGAAAGAAATTCAATCACCTGAGCAGGAAAAACGCTCACCGGAAATCCATGCTGGCCAACATGGCCACTTCGCTGATATTGCACAAACGCATCACAACCACCCTGGCCAAGGCCAAAGCCCTTAGGGTTTATGTAGAACCGCTGATCACCAAATCAAAGGAAGACACAACCCATTCCAGGCGAGTGGTGTTCAGCCACCTGCAAAGCAAAGAGGCTGTGACCGAGCTTTTCCGGGAAATTTCTATAAAGGTTGCCGACCGGCCGGGAGGATATACCAGGATTTTAAAGCTGGGGCAGCGCCTGGGCGACAATGCCGAAATGGCTATGATTGAACTGGTCGACTTCAATGTGAACCTGCTGGGTGAAAAAGAAACGGCGAAGGCCAAGACAACCCGCAGGGGCAGGAGAGTGACCGGGAAGAAAAAAGGCGATGAGGCTCCTGTGGCTGCACCGGCTGCTGAAAAGCCCGTAGCTGAGGTCGAAGCAGAGCCGGAAGCCATGACTGAAGAATTGGCTGAGGCAGAAGAAATATCCGGTGATGAAACGCCCGGCGAAGAAACAGAACCTGAACAAGAAGAGAAAAATTCATGAGCCAGATCGTTGAAATAATAGCCCGCCAGATCCTCGACTCCAGGGGCAATCCGACCATAGAAGTAGATGTTTTTACCGAGTCCGGTGTCATCGGCAGGGCTGCCATACCATCAGGAGCTTCTACCGGAATCCATGAAGCGGTGGAACTGCGTGACGGCAACAAGAGGGTTTACCTGGGAAAAGGAGTCCTGAAGGCCGTTCATAACGTGAATAACGTCATCAAGGAAGAATTGCTGGGGTACAATGTAACCGATCAGGTGGAAATCGACCGGCGGATGATCGAACTCGACGGGACGGCCAATAAGGAAAAACTGGGGGCAAATGCCATCCTCGGCGTGTCCCTGGCAGTAGCCAAAGCAGGCGCCATGGAAACCGGACAGTACCTCTACAGGTATGTCGGTGGCGTCAATGCCAATACATTGCCCATTCCCATGATGAATATCCTCAACGGCGGTTCGCATGCCGATAATAGTATCGACTTCCAGGAGTTCATGATCATGCCCGTCGGCGCACCCAATTTCAGCACGGCGCTGCGCATGGGCGCCGAGGTTTTCCACAACCTGAAAGCGGTGCTCAAAAAGAAGAACTACTCCACCAACGTCGGCGATGAGGGTGGATTTGCACCAAATCTTGGCTCCAATGAAGAAGCTATCCAGGTCGTGCTGGAGGCCATCGAAAAAGCCGGTTACAAGCCCGGAGAGGATATTTACATCGCTCTTGACCCTGCCGCTTCCGAATATTTTATCCCGGAAGAGAAGGTATATCACCTGAAGAAATCGACCGGGGAAAAACTCACCCCTGCCCAGATGGTCGATTACTGGGCCGATTGGGTAAAAAAATACCCGATTATTTCCATTGAAGACGGCATGGCAGAAGATGACTGGGATGGCTGGAAACTGATGACAAAAAAGATGGGCAAGAAAATCCAGCTGGTTGGCGATGATATTTTTGTTACCAATACTACCCGTTTGCAGCAGGGCATCGACCAGGGCGTGGCCAACTCCATCCTGGTGAAAGTCAACCAGATCGGAACGCTCACGGAGACCATCGATGCGGTTAACCTAGCGTATACAAACGCTTATACAGCCGTGATCAGCCACCGCTCCGGGGAAACCGAAGATGTCACCATCGCCGACCTGGCCGTGGCACTGAATACAGGGATGATCAAAACCGGCAGCGCCAGCCGCTCCGACCGGATCGCCAAATATAACCAGCTCCTCCGCATCGAGGAAAAACTGGGCAACACGGGTTACTATCCCGGAAAGAGTTTCAAGTTCCTGGGAAAATAGGCCCTCTACTTCTTGATGAACTTGCTCAGCTTATGATTGATCTCAGGGGATATCCTGAACACCAGCATCAGGACAATGAATACCCCTCCCGTTATTGCACTTCTGATAGCCAGGTCTAGAATAAGGCTTGATATCTCAGGAATGAAATATCCTGCCAGATAAGAAATTATCGCAATGGCTATTATACTGAGAAAAACCCGACTATACGGCTGCAGGCCAAATTTCCAATAGATCAGCTGATGCCTGATGAAGTTGATAATGATCTTAGCAATGAATGTGGATATTGCTGCCCCGGTAAGCCCCCAGACAGGTATCAGGAGATAATTCAATAAAACAACGACCAATACCAGGAGCATGATGAAATATGTCTGATATTTATAGTATTTCGAGTTGGCAAGAATATGCGTGGCCGTGCCTGAAGCCATGTCCACCAGGAATGCCAGCCCTATGAACAAAATAACAAACTTTCCTTCAGCAAATTCCCCCGGGAGTATCCTAAGGATATTTTCTATGTTGACCCATATGCCGATCAGTAAAAGGCAACCGATCATGAATTGGCTCAGGGAGCTGCGGTAATAATTTTCCCTGACATTGTCCAGGTTGCTTTCTTTCCACGACTGGGCAATTACCGGATCGGAAATTTTCATCAGGGCACGGGCCGGAAGGACTACCAGCGTGGCAAAATAGGCCATGGTAGTATAGATCCCGGTCGGGCCAAGCCCCATCATCCGCTCTACCATGATTCGGTCAATATTTGTGATCACCATGCCCGAAAAACCTATCAGGATGCCATATGCCCCGATGCTGGCCATAATTCCCCTCTTCTCTTTGATCAATCCGCTGAAAGCGGGTTTCAGGCTGAATTCCGGGTCGCGCAACAGTGACAAGACCATGAACAAGGCAGGCAATGCCATTGCCAGCACAAATAACGGGAGGTATTGCTCAAAGGTGACCCATTTAAAGACGTAGAAAAGGACAAAGAAAAGGATAAGGACCCGTTGTAAGAACTCCTTCAGAAAGATACCCCTGACTGCATGGAACAAGGTGGTGTTGAATGAATCAAACACAAGGAACACCAGCGTGATCAGTGTCAGGGGATAAATATAATTGATGTGCCGGCTGAAAAGGGCGGATGATTCAGTTGCACTACCTATCAGCCATTGCTTCAGGAAATAAAAACCGGCGAATATAATCAGAAGGCCAGCGGCGGCAATGATGATCATCAGGAAAAAAAAGCCATGATGGTCTTTTTCCTTATTTCTGAAATGGGGAAACATAACGATGGTGACCCGCCCCGTTCCAAGGGTAGCAAGCTGTCCCAAAATATAGGAGTAACTTAGAAAAATCCCGATCAGCCCGATTTGCTCGGTAGTCAGATACCTGGGGAAAATTATCGCGGAGGTGATGAACCCGATGATAACCCCCAGGTAAGTGAAGATGGTGCCTGAAATTGCCTGTCTTTTTATTATTCCCAAAACAGATTTTAATATAATGGTTGAAAATTCATTAACCGGATAATGATTTGATTAACTCATCCGCT
>JAHYJL010000181.1 GCA_019429045.1 Bacteroidales bacterium | reverse complement strand
AATCTTGCATATAGCTATTATTCAGTTAGTTGCAAAAAAGAGTAAAAAAAAGTTGCTTTTATTGTATCTATCCTTTAATTTTACATCAAATAATGGCATTACGAAAAGCGGTTTTTCGAGGTGCCCTATTACATGGAAAAAAACATCATGGATGTCAGTTTGCTGGCCGATTATGCCGGCCTTTCCCGGTGGAAAGTGAAGAAACACCTCAAGCCAGGCCGGTTTGCCCGCCTGAAAGAGGATATCCTGCAGCGATATGCCGATATTTTTGAGATCAGTCTGTCAGAACTGAAAAATTTTGAAGAAACTTTAAAGAACAAATGAATAATCCATCGGTTCATATTGACTTCGCGCATCACCAGGCGGCCCATTGCGAAAACGGCGTGACTTCAAACCTGTTACGGCATTATAATATCCCGTTGAGTGAACCGATGGTATTCGGTATCGGGTCGGGCCTTTTCTTCTCCTATATGCCTTTCATCAAGCTGAATGGACTGCCGGTGGTCTCCTTCCGGCCATGGCCCGGACAGATCTTCAGCCGGATCACCCGGAGGCTGGGGCTGAAGATTCAGCGTTACAAATTTTCTGACCAGGCCGAATCGATGAAGGCACTGGATAATAACTTACAAAAAGGGATACCGACGGGATGCCTGGTCGGGGTTTACCACCTGAACTATTTCCCACCGGCCTATCGTTTTCACTTCAACGCCCACAATGTTGTTGTAGTAGGAAGAGAAAACGGCGAATATCTCATCAGCGATCCCATCATGCCCAAAATCGAACGGCTCTCGCGGCATGATCTGCAAAAGGTACGCTTCGCCAGGGGGACATACCCGCCGAGAGGGCGGATGTATTTCATCGAAGAAGCACCGGTTGACTTCGACTTGAAAAAGGCCATCGTCATAGGCATCCGGCATACCTGCAAAGACATGCTGACGATCCCGATCCCGCTTTTTGGCGTGAAGGGGATCCGTCACATGGCCCGGCAGATGCGCAAATGGCCCCGGAAGCTGGGTGAAAAGAAAGCCTCGCTGTATATGGGCCAGGTGGTGCGCATGCTGGAGGAGATCGGCACCGGCGGGGCGGGGTTCCGTTTCATCTATGCCGCCTTCCTGCAGGAGGCCTCCCGTGAACTGAACCAGCCCTGGCTGAATGATGTCTCGAAAGAAATGACCGAAGCGGGCGACCGGTGGCGGGAGTTTGCCGTCATCGCCGGCCGCATCTTCAAAAACCGCGCAGGCCAGGAAGACAATTACATCGCCGCATCAGAGCTGCTGTTCGATATCGCCGGCCGCGAAGAGCGCATTTACCGGAATCTTCGTAATATTAAACTCTCCTGATGACCGGTAATCCAGTCATAGAGACCCTGAATCTTGTAAAAATCTATGCACGCTCGGAGGAGCCTGCCCTCAACGGGATCAGTCTTATTATCCCCGAAGGGGAGATCTTCGGCCTGCTCGGGCCCAACGGCGCCGGCAAGACCACCACAATCAACATTCTTTGCGGCATCCTGAGACCAACTTCAGGGCAGGTGAAAGTGGCCGGCATGGAACTGAATGGCAACCTGAAAGAGATCAAAAAAGTCATCGGGGTCGTGCCACAGGATATCGCCCTGTATCCCACGCTCACCGCACGGGAAAACCTTTGTTTTATCGGCAGCATGTACGGCTTGCACGGCAAACTGCTGCAATCGCGTGTAAATGAATACCTTACGTTGTTCGGCCTGATGGAATTCGCCAACCGGACCATCAAGACATACTCTGGAGGCATGAAGCGCCGGATCAACCTGATCGCCGGCATCCTGAACCGGCCTAAGATCCTGTTTCTCGACGAGCCTACCGTTGGAATTGATGTGCAGTCGAGGACCGTCATCATTGATTACCTGAAAACACTAAATGCAGAGGGAACCACCATCGTTTACACTTCGCACTATATGGAAGAGGCCGAGCACCTGTGCACTTCCATAGCCATTATCGACCAGGGACATATTATCATACAGGGCAGGCCTGCCGAAATGATCGACAGCCAGCCGGGATACGCCAACCTTGAAAGCATTTTCCTGCACCTGACCGGAAGAACCCTAAGAGATCACTGATGCACACACTGCTGGCTTCCATACGAAAAGAATTCCTGATCCTGATTCGCGACTGGGCCGGGCTGGGACTGATATTCCTCATGCCAGTCGCGCTGGTCATGGTGATGTCGCTGATCCAGGATGTGACTTACAAAAAACTCGACGAAACCAGCCTCCCCATTCTTTTTCTGGATAAAGACCAGGATGAACTGGGTATCCAGGTGAAGCAGGGCCTTGAGCAAACGGGCTTTTTCAAGGTTTCTACCAGCGTGGGCGGACAGCCGCTGGATGAAAGCACCATCCTGAAACTGGTGGCTAAGGGTGATTTTCAGATGGGGGTGGTGATAATAGAAGGATCAACGGATGCCATCCGGGCACGCGGACAATACTTTGTACAACAAACCCTTCTCGGCGACGATGAGGATGCCCTGCCGCCTGAAAATATGGATAAGGCCCGGATCGTCATCTATTTTGATCCCGCGATCAAAAACTCGTTTAAGATAACAGTCAGGACCACGCTGGAGAACTTCACCTCCAAGATAGAGGCCGGCATTTTATTCAGGGCCCTGTCCGAAGAGGTTGCCCAATACCTGCCTGAGCCGCCGGCGCCTGTCACCGACCCGGGTGAAGGGATCACCTATCAGGAAATCTATGCCACCAACGAGCACACGGAAATCGTGCCCAATTCGGTGCAGCACAATGTCCCGGCCTGGACCATCTTTGCCATGTTTTTCATCATCATTCCGCTCACCGGCAATATCATCAAAGAACGCGAAAACGGGCTCGCCACCCGGCTCAGGATTATGCCGGGCAATAAACTCCAGGCCTTGGGGGCCAAGATTTTCATATACATGATGGTCGGACTCGTCCAGTTCAGTCTGATGTTCATGTTCGGAAAATTCGTGCTGCCATATTTCGGACTGCCTTCCTTGCTGCTGGGGCCGGAAAAGATCGCTCTGCTCCTGATGGCACTGGCCACCGCCCTGGCCGCCACGGGCTACAGCGTCCTGGTAGGGAGCGTGGCAAGTACGCACGACCAGGCGGCGGTATTCGGCACCGTATCGGTCATTATCCTGGCCGCGATCGGCGGCATCTGGGTGCCGGTGTTCATGATGCCCGACCTGATGCAGAAAGCCAGCATTATCTCGCCCCTGAACTGGAGCCTGAGCGGGTTTTACGATATCCTGCTGCGCGGCGGCGGAATCCGCGAGATCAGCGATAACCTGTTCCTGCTGCTGGCCTTCTTCATACTGACCCTGGCCGCCGCGATCTGGGCGAGCGAGAAGGGAGTGAGACGGTAGGACTGTAGGACGGTAAGACTGTAGGACTGTAGGACTGTAGGACGGTAGGACGAAACTCGAAACTCGAAACAAGAAACAATGAACAACATCCAGCTAACCTCCACGATTGAATTTCCGGTGCGTTTCAGCGAGGTGGATTCCATGCAGATAGTCTGGCACGGGCAGTATGTGAAGTATATGGAAGAAGGGCGGGAGGACTTCGGCCGGAAATACGGCATCAGCTATATGCAGATCAAGGTTAATGATTTCATGGCTCCGGTGGTGAAGCTGGTATGCGAGTTCAAAAAGCCGCTCTTTTACGACGACAAGGTCATTGTCGAAACAAGATACGTCGATTCAGAGGCAGCCAAGCTGGTATATGCTTTCAGGATATTCAGAGCCTCTGACAACGAACTGGTGGCTACCGGTGAAAGCGTGCAGGTCTTTCTCGATGTGAACCGCGAGCTGATGCTCACCGTCCCGCCGTTTTATGAAGAATGGAAGAAAAAATGGGGATTACGCTGAGAACTTTTAACTTTGGCGGGTGATCACAAGCGATGCGCAACGTTTATTTCAGCAGCGGCAATATCATTTCTTCCCTGGGGTTCTCGACGGAAGAGAATGCAGCGGCCATGCTTTCGGGCCAGGTCGGCATTAAGATCTGTGATGATCCCGGGCTGTATCCCGGCCCGGTGCCTGTTTCCAGGGTAGATAACGGCCGGCTGGACGAAGCGTTTCAAAATATCCGTTCCGGTAATTCCCGGCTTCGTGCGGCTAACGGCCATTTTTCACGACTGGAAAAAATGCTGCTCTGTTCGATCACCTCCGCATTGGAAAATACCACCGTCGATCCGTCCGATTCCCGCACGCTTCTCATCCTCTCCACCACCAAAGGCAACATCGACCTGTTGAGAGCGGGATCGGCCAATGATGCCGGCAGGAGATTGCACCTTTGGGAATTAGCCGGTTACGTGGCTCAATTGTTCCATTGCGTGAACCGGCCTGTTGTTGTCAGCAACGCGTGCATTTCGGGCTCCGTGGCTATGATCACGGCGGCCCGGATGATCGCTTCGGGCAAATATGATCACGCCATTGTCACGGGCGGAGACATTGTTTCCGAATTTGTCGTCTCCGGGTTCATGTCGTTCCAGGCGCTCAGTCCGGATCCCTGCAAACCGTTCGACGCAAACCGGACCGGTCTCTCCATCGGCGAGGGCTGTGGCACGGTGATCATGTCGGCCAGCCCGGAAGTGGCAGGCGGTCAGAATCCTGTGCGTTACCTTGGCGGCGCCGTCAGCAACGATGCCAACCACATTTCGGGCCCGTCGCGCGACGGCGTAGGGCTGTATCTCTCCATCGCGGCCGCCATGAACGAAGCCGGCGTTTCCCCCGGCGACATCGGCTTCATCTCTGCCCATGGTACAGCTACCCCATACAACGACGAGATGGAGTCGCTCGCACTGGCCTGGGCCGGCCTGGACAATGTCCCCGTCAACAGTTTCAAGGGCTACATCGGGCACACCCTCGGCGCCGCCGGCATCATTGAAACCATCCTCTCCATGTATTCGATGCAAAACAG
>JAHYJL010000180.1 GCA_019429045.1 Bacteroidales bacterium | reverse complement strand
CAGGTTGCAATGGGTGAAGAAAATGTTGCAGATGCCCTTGTTTCCTGAAATGACCGGCTCTTCCCCCAGATGGATGCAAATGGAGGAGATGCTGAACCCGGCCCCCGCCCTGCAATAGCCCAACTTCCCCGAAAACCGGTCGGCATCGCAATCCCGCGGGCAAATACGGCACGCCCGTAGTTCTTTCAGTGTTTCAGTAAGTCTTTTTATATTCAGTCGCTCTATTTTTTTCTCGAAATCTTTCACTATTGTGCTATTCCTATTGTGCCCTATTGTGCCTATTGTGTTTAAAAACTTTCATCCCGCAAAGATAAAGTTGTATTCTTCCCATTTACCCGTTAAATTTGTACAACTTCAATTCCAGGCCCATGAATCTTGCCCGCTTTGTTTTAGGCATTCTCTTCCTGTTCATATTAACAGAAGCGACCCCGCAAAACATCAAACTGACGGTTGATAAAGGACTCCTGGCAGGGTCCTATGCTGACCGGTCAGACAAAGAATATCCTTTCACGGAAAACATCCCGCTCTTCTCCTTTCGTGTCAATGACAGTATTTACAGCATTTCGGATGCAACGATTCACGGATACGATGAAGGATATTCTTTCAGCTTTCATGATAATATCACGGGTGAAATAATCCGGGACACAGATGAAACAAGAGGGTGGGCCTGCAGGATCATCATCCGGAACCACAGACTGGACAAGGTGTATGTCGAAAATGTGGTCCCTTTCGGCGAATCGGGCGGGCACATTTACCTGACCTCCACCGGTCCGTGGGCGCTGGCCAGGGCAAAGCTCTTCCGACCCGGGCGAGGGCCTGTGGGGGTGATCCTGCCAGATAATGCCTGGGAAATGGGCTATGGCTCGGTAGTTCTGGATGACGATATTTCTGCCTGCGCCATTGCACGCCGTGTACGTTCTGAAAAAGCAGAGTGGAGACGGTACCGGACGATCCTTTTCCCGGAAGGCTGGGTGGAGTATGTGTTTTATGCCGACGACTATGCAGGTGAATGGCAAAACGGCCTCCGGCTGATGTTCCGCGACCGATGGCTGTACGACCTGGAAGATTTTGACGAAACACTCTACCACAGGGATGATCTCAAATGGATCAGGAATAAATACCTTATCGGTCTCCAGTTTGCCTGGAACCAGGAGTACTACGACTGGAAAACGCAGCAATATCACCTGGAAGATTTCCTGCAGAAAGGCAGGGAACTTTTTGGCGGCTACGATGTATTCGGATTATGGCCTACCTGGCCCCGGCTCGGGGTCGATCAGCGGAACCAGTGGGACCTTTTCACCGATCTGCCGGGCGGGTTGGAAACCCTTAGACCGGACGGGGTGAAGCTTTTCATCTGCTACAATCCCTGGGATGAAAGCACGCGCGCCGAAGATCCTTATGACGGTTTGGCGAAGCTGATCGAAGCCACCGATGCCGATGGCGTGGTGCTGGATTGCCACGGCGCGTCGAGCTTCGAGCTGCAGCGGGCCGCCGACAGCATCAAACCGGGCGTGGTCATGTACAGCGAAGGGATGGCCGTGGTAAAAGATATGCCGGGCATTGTCTCCGGCCGGGTGCACGACGCCATCCACCTCCCCCCGCCGCTCAACCTCAACAAACTGATCCGTCCCGATTTCGCCATTTTCCGGGTGTGCCAGATACGCGACGGCCGGATCAAAAGGGAAGCATCCATCGCTTTCTTCAATGGTTACGGTACCGAACTGAACACCTTCGCCCCCGGCAGGTTTGAAAATATGGAGGAAGACCTGCGCTACCTGGGCCGGACCACCCGGATCCTGAGAGAAAATACCTCGAATTTCCTGGTAAACGACTGGACGCCATTGCTTCCCGCACTTCGCGACAGCATCTGGGTGAATAAGTGGCCTTTAGGGGAAAAAACCATTTTTACCGTGTTCAGCCTGGTGCCCGAAGGTTACCGGGGGCCTCTTTTCGAAGAATCCGCAAAAGAGGGATACCGGCTGGTGAGCCTGTGGCATCATGAAGAGCTGGAGTGGGAAGAAATTTCCGGCAAAAGTTATATCCCGGTCAAAGCAGAAGCATTCAACCGGTTCGACCTCAACACAAGGGCCGAAGGAAATATCGACTGCATTGCTTTATTGCCAAAACGCATCACCGCTGAAATCCAGGGAGGCGTGCTGCATCTGGCAGTCAATGAAGGAGATCAGCTTATTGCCTGGGCAGGAAACCCTTCCTACCAGAACGAACGGAAGCTGCACCTTGCTCCCGGCAGGCACCAGGTTGACCTGATGGCGGATATCTTCGGGAAGCATGAAGGGAAATATGTCATACAACTTTTTACCGGTATTGAGTTAACGGATGAGGCAGTGGTGTATCTGCATCCCGGCACGCCCCGGCTGATCGGTCAACAGGAAAAAACTCACCTCATGAAAAAAGCCCCGGATGACATGGTATTCATACCGGGCGGGACTTTCAGCTTCAGGGCGGAAAACACCGACCAGTTCATACCCTATCCCCAAAGCAAGGAACCTGCTAAGATGAATATGAAGCCTTTCTTCATGGACATTTATCCTGTAACAAACGAACAATTCCTCAGTTTTCTGGATGCATCGGGATACACTCCTGCCGATCCGGTCAACTTCCTGAAACACTGGGAGAACGGTATGATCCCGGCGGGTCTGGAAAACCACCCGGTAGTGTACGTAAGCCTTGAAGACGCCAGGGCTTATACCGCCTGGGCAGGCAAAAGGCTTCCCACAGAGGCGGAATGGCAGTATGCAGCACAGGGGAAGAAAAACCTTCTATGGCCTTGGGGGAATGAATACGATTCGACCCGGTGCAACCATTCCACCGGTAAAACAACCCCTGTCGACGCCTTTCCCGGAGGAAAAAGCCCTTTCGGGGCGATGGATTTGACAGGCAATGTATGGCAACTGACCGGGGATGTGTATGACAACGGAACTTACTACTTTGTGATCATGAAAGGAGGAAGCCATTATCATCCGACTTCCTCCTGGTGGTATGTGAAGGGCGGCCCGCAGCCGAACACCTGGCACCAGCAGTTGCTGCTGGTTTCGCCGTCATTCGACCGGAACGCCACGGTGGGTTTCCGGTGCGTGAAGGATCATGATGAGAGAATTTCCATGTCGATCCTCATCGAAAACCCCGGCATACAAGCTGATCCTGAATTACTGGCACTTCAGTCATTCCTGATGACATTAATTTCCAATGATATAGATATTTATACTTTTTCAGATTTTCAGAAGAAGAAAAATATCTTGAAGAAAACAGATATTCTGTGGTTTTACAAGAACGACACCATACCGGCCGACGACAGGAAAATAGCCGGGACTTTCGATGTTTTGAGGCAGTATATTGAAAACGGGGGAAAGATGATCCTGGCCAACCAGGCGGCGATATATCTTCCGCAACTTGGGCTGGAAGATAATCCGCCTGTAACCAGGCTCAAACCCAGTAAAGACCAGGGGTATGGCAGGCAGCTCGGTTACCATGCTTTCCGGGAACATCCGCTGTTTGCAGGCATGCACGGAGGAGCTTATGTTTTAAAACCACTATCTGACACAACCGTATGGCAGACAGGGTATTTCGGGGATGGAGTCCCTGTTGCCGGCAAAGTGGTGGCTGTCGATTGGGATTATATTTTTCTCAGGGAAAGCAGCAGGTTGATCTTTGAATACGAGAAAGGCAAGGGAAAAGTGATGGCCGTCGGGGGATACCTGCTTTTTTCATTGCTCAACCGGAACCGGGCGCACCTGGAATTGTTCACGGAGAATCTGATCCGGTATATGTTGTATGATGAAGAGATTGGATATTACTGGGAATATATTGAAGGAGGAGGCGTTGAGAGGCGATTTGAGATGGTGGATGGGCGAAGGTGGATGGGCGATGGGCGATTTGATGGGGAGGATGATGGAATGAATATGACGCCGGGAAAAAGCAGTGGAAACTACTGGGATCTTTCCGGAGAGCGGATGCTGGTCATGGGTACCGACCATGGCGGGATTACGGAGATATGGGCGCACCCGGTGCTGTGCCTGAGAGACTACCGGGTGGATGTTAAATTGAAGATGCAGCAAGACACGATGCCGGATTTCAGAAGCATAAGGCCTGAAATTGAAGTCAGACCTGCCGGTTACCTCAGAAAATACGACCTGGCGGGTAATCCTTATGGTCCCCGCCTCGAAGAACGGATCACCGTTTCGCCCGATAAACCGGTGGCAGTGATAAATTACCGGTATGACGGCCGGGATACGGCGGAATTCCGGGTTTCATTCCGGTTGATGTTCCGGCTCATGTGGCCTTATTCCGAAAAGGTACTTGGAAATACATACTATTCCTGGGATGAAGACCTGAAAGCCTATATCGTCACAGATCAGTCAGGTGAATTTGTAACGATCGCCGGGGTTAGCGCCCCGAGGGACATCACAGGGACTCCATCCCTTAGCGCTTTAATCACACTAACACTGAACGGCCCTTCCACTTTCAACATGATCATCGCATCGTCTTCCGAAGGGCTGGAGAAAACACTGGAATACTACCGGCAGGCGCTGGCCGGTCCGGGGGCTGTCTTTGAAGCTTCCGCAGCCCATGCCAAAGCAGTTCTTGACAATTCCCTGATCATCGAAGGGCCTGTTCAGGACTTCAACGATGGCTACCGGTGGGCGCTGCTCGCCACCGGCCGGTTCCATGTCGCCACCCCGGGCGTCGGATCATCCCTGGTGGCGGGCTATGCCACGAGCGACAAGGGCTGGGACGGGGAGCACGCCGTCAGCGGCCGGCCGGGGTACGGCTGGTATTTTGGCCGCGACGGCGCCTGGAGCGGATTTGCATTGCTGCATTACGGTGATTTTAAAAAAGTCAGATCGATGCTGGAAACCTTTCAGCGTTACCAGGACATGACCGGCAAGATCTTCCATGAGCTGAGCACCTCCGGGATTGTTCACTACGAT
>JAHYJL010000179.1 GCA_019429045.1 Bacteroidales bacterium | reverse complement strand
ATGGTCACGTTTTTGCGCATGCCCAGGTCCACCAGCACCGCAAACAAAATGGCTTGCCGCGGGCTAACCGAGAGGAAGTCCGCCACCGTCTTTACCTCTTGCTTCTCCATAAGGCCTGCAAATTCAAGCCGGCTCTTTTCGGCCTGGGTCGAGATGGTCTCCATCATATCCAGCAGCTTATTCTCGCCATCCGGATACAGGAACCCAGGTTCATACCTGCCATAAGGATATTTCATTTTTCTTTCGCTTTTTTCTGCTAATATATTGCCGCACAATGCAATCTATTTGCGCTGTGAAAAAAGGGGTAGAAAAAAGGGGAGCGTTTTTAAAAAAACGGGTGGATTATCCTGAAATCCTTGCTAATTTTTCAGGATTAGAAAACTTTCAGAAGTTCCCGGGCATCATTCACCCGGCCTGTTTCAATATCTTTTTCAGATTGATCTATCATTTGATTGAATTCTTCTGCGCTCATGGGGCTGAGGTCGTGTTCAATCTTTTTCTTTCTTTCAGTGTGCAGCAAATGCTCAAGCCTGGCAATAAGCTTTTCATCGGTTATTCGAAGGAACTCCTGAATAAAATTCAATTTGCGGGCCTGTATATCCATAGTTTCTTTTTTTCAAATTTACGAAATTTTAGGTGAGTTTGTACAATGTTCAGTCGGCGTTTTGACCCACCCCGTCTCGCCTGAGGCGAGATAGGGAGGGGCCGGGGGAGGGTCCCAAATTCGCAAATCGCTATCACCGGCCATCCCAATTGCGCTGCGTCGACCTTTTGCATGCTCAGGTAATTGGTTGCGCAGCGCCTGTTTCCTTTACTAACCATAAAACCCCGGGTTGAAACCCGGGGCTATTGATATTATACCCCTTCAGGGTAAATTTCTATTCGAAAATCAAAAATCCCTGCCTGCCGGCAGGCAGGGTTGATCCTTGTTCTCAAATCAAAACCCCTGATCCCTAATCACTTACCCCTAATCCCTAATCCCTAACCCCTGTATTTCCCAACAATCCCCTCGGCCAATTTCAGCACCTGTTTGCGGACTACGGTAGGTTCAAGCACTTCCACTTCTGCACCCCAGGAAAGGATCTGGGCATAAAACTCGAAGTTAGGCACAAGATGAAAGGAGAAAACGATCCTGTCGCCATCAGGGCCAATCTCCTTCTGGCTGTGATGCAAGGGCTGGGTCATGACATACCTGGCCTGTTTCTTGCTGAACGCAATGCGTATATCAACAGGGTCCCCTTTAATAACACTAACACCTATTACATTCCTGTAGTAATCTGCGCCATTGAAACCCGCTTCAATAAAATCTTCCTTTTCGGCCGTAAGCATCGATTCAATGCGATCCAGCCCATAGCTCCTTATTCCTTTTCGGGCAGGGTTGTATCCGATCAGATACCATCGGTTGTGGTATTCCTTCAAAAGATAGGGGTGGACAACATGGAGTTCTTCCTTCGTTTTAAAAAATTTCTTATACCATATCTTCAGTACCTGCCTGTTTTTCAAGGCATCAAGTATGCTATTCAGGTATCTTGAACCCTGAATCTGGTCCACTTTCTCAAAATCAACCTTTCCAGCCCAGTCTGCCGGATCAGCAAACTGGTAAACCTGCACCGCATCCCTCAACCTTTGGGCTGTTTCACTCAGGCGTTTAAAAATCTCAATGCCATCGAACTGCTCCAATAGGCGCGCAGCAAACAATATGGCTTCCACCTCATCTTCCTGCAAGGGATTATGATCAATGGAATATTCCGGGTCAGAATAATAATACGCCCGCTCTCCAAAAACCGAAGTCGTAATGATTGGCGCTAAATAACCCAGCTTCTCATCATTACGCAATTTGCTGATATCACCTTCAACGGTTCTTGTTGACAAATCATCCAGGTCAAGAGTTTCCCTGCAGGCTTCCGTCAATCTCACAAGCGTGCATGGATTTCCCCCAATCAGCATTTTATTAATCACCCGGTAGCGAATCAATGCATCTTTATTTTTCGACATGGCAGATTATTTTTTTCAATGAAGATAGGCTGCATTGCTTTCACATTTATTTGCAGCAGATTTCGTAGTAAAAATAGGATTTTTTATGTGAATGAAATGGTGTGAAGGGTATTAAATGAGTAATAATTAAAATTTCAGCCTATGAAAAATGCATTACAAAAGAGTTTGCTTCCCCTTGTGGAAGCGGTTGCGCGAAGCGCCAAGCGAAGCCGTGGTGAGTTTTCTCCCGGCATTGATGTAAAGGATGCCCTTGATGAGCTTTCCACCTTTTTTGGCATCACCCCTTTGCAGGCCTGGTTGTTCTCGATAATCCTGGAGCTGAACTTTCAGCAAAGGGTCACCATCGACTCCCTTGCCAGCCACCTGCGCTGCAGCACCCTGAAGGTAATCGATCTTACTGATGATCTGGATGCACTGGAAGATAAAATGCTGGTACAAAAGGTAAGTTCTGGTCGCAGGCGTCGTGAGCATAACGAAAGCCGCTTCACCATCCCATCGATGGTGGTGGAGAGCCTGCGCACAGGCAATAACTCGCTTATGAACAACGATTTGAACCTTGATCTTCCGGGGTTCCTGGAGAGGGCTTATGATTTGCTGGACGACCGCAATGAGGAAGGAGGCTCCTCCAAAGTATTTTTCGCCCAGTTGAACCGCCTGATCGAAAATAACAAGGAGCTATCCTTTGTGGCTTATGTAAACGAGCACGTCGAACAGATCGAGAACAAGTGCCTGGTGTTCTCCATCGCTTTTTACCGCCTGAAACGGCTGAGGCATTACAATACAGGCATTCTGATCGAGGGCATGTTCGACAACCTGGGCAAGCGCCTGGAGTTTGAATGCAACATTGCCAGCGGGCAAAACGAACTGATAAGCAAGGACATACTGCACCTGCAGGAGTCTGACTTCAAAGATGGCATAAACCTGGCCTTGTGTCAGAGTACCATCAAGGCCTTGTTTTCCGACTATCCCGAACTTTCAGGCGTCCAGGACGATGAAGAGGAAGGCCTCATCCAGGCCCAACGTATCAAGGAAAAGCCCTTGTTCTTTGAAAGCCGCCTGCAACTGGAGGTAGACAGGCTCACAGGCCTGCTTCAGCCTGAAGCCTTTGAGCAATTCCGGCAGCGGCTGAAGGAAGCTGGCTTGCCCTCCGGACTGGCAGCCATTTTCACAGGTTTGCCCGGAACCGGCAAGACAGAATCGGCCTATCAAATGGCACGCAAAACCGGACGCGACATTATTATGGTTGACCTGAGCCAGGTCAGAAGCAAATGGCATGGCGAAAGCGAGAAACAGGTAAAAGCCATCTTTACCGACTACCGCGAAAAATGCAGCACCAGCAAGGTCATGCCCATACTACTTATCAACGAGGCCGACGGACTGTTCTCCAAACGAACGAATATTTCAGAAAGGTCTTCTGCGGTAGACCGCACCGGCAACACCATGCAAAACATTCTTTTGCAGGAAATGGAAGATTTTGAGGGCATCCTGTTTGCCACCACCAACCTGAGCACCAACCTCGACACTGCCTTTGAGCGTCGTTTCCTTTTCAAAATTGAATTCGGGCAACCCACCCCTGAAGCCAGGCAGATGATCTGGAAGGCCAAGATGCCCATTCTTGAGCCCGAGCATTTGCAGGCCCTTTCGGGATATCAGCTCAGCGGTGGCGAGATCGAAAATGTGGCACGCCGCTACATGGCCGAAAAGGTCATCGATGACACCCCTCTGAGCATCGAGCGCATCATGGAGCTTTGCGAATCGGAGAAACCATTCCGGAAACAACAGCAGATGGGGTTCCGCCTTTAATGGCGGCCCCATCCATTAAAATATCCGTAAAGAACGATTATTTACTAAACCCTAAAAAACAAAAATCATGAGCAAGCGGGAAATGACACCAAACGAACAAAGAGAGTATTCCGAATTCGTCATCAAGCTGGGCATTGGGCAAATTGCCCTGGTAAAGATGTGGCTTAATAAGTACAACCTTCCCTTTAAGGATGAAGACATCAGCTACACCTTTGCTGAGAGCGGTTACCTTGAATCCTTTACGATCATCCTCGACAGTCAGGCGATGATCGAGGAGTATGCGATTATGAAAGGCAACCCTCCCGGAAACCTGGAGAAAGGGCAGATTAAGGTGGTGTTTGAGTATTAAAAGAATACCCCGGTCCTTCGGTTATGCAGGGACAGGTCGCGACCTGTCCTTACACCCCTGGCCGTAATGAAATCAATGGTCTTGATAGAACCCTTTCTCTTAGCTTTTGAATTGCCTCTTAACCATTATCCCAACCCTGCAACAGGCTTGCCTTTCAGTCCGGCATCAATGAGCTTTTTACAGCCTTAAAAGCTTGCCAATAACCGCGGGCAGCAAGCGCATCCCTGTGTTGTATGTCTTCTTCATTTCCAAACACATCCCAGTCGCCCAACTTCACCCGCTCGATCAAAGCAGGGGAAACGGCATATTTCTCAACAGACAAAGAGTGATAGGCATCAGCGGTATAAAGTTCTTCCATCTGTTCAAGGTAAGCTGCCATGTTTTCAGGGACACCGGGTGGTTCCGGCATAATCCGGGCTGCCACTGGCCTCATGCTGTGCCACAAAAGTTGAATGCGATGCACATAGGGCGATTTTTCCCGGTTATTCAGCATCCCTGCTGGAGGATTAATGAAGGGATTGGTTTCCCTTACATCGTAACCGGCAGCCTTCATGGTTTCCAGGATATCTTCAGCAGTTTTATCCTGACCAATACTTTTGTATGCACCGGCAATCCGGCCAGCAATTTGCGAGTGGCCCCCATCAAGGAGAATCCGAAGCAAACCCTGCAGATCCTTCATGATCATGGTCAATGCTATCTGAGCGGATTCCGGCTGTTTTTCAAAAAAAGAAGGACTTGCATGCACAATGGATGAAGGGAGGCTTACCAGACGTAATCCATTTTTTATTTCGATCTCTGCTTTTTGGGGCAATGTCGATTTCATTACAAACAGAGAAGTGTTGAACAATAAGTTTGTGGGAAGATTAT
>JAHYJL010000178.1 GCA_019429045.1 Bacteroidales bacterium | reverse complement strand
CTGGAAATGCAAACGGCGGTGGGATACTGATAACAAATTCCTCCAAACCTGTCATCATGGACTGCGTTATCCGCAATAACAAGGCGGCGTATGGAGGAGCGATCGCCGTCAGCAAGCAATCGGCACCTGTAATTGAAAATAATATTTTCCAGGCAAACCAGGCATCTTCCGGGAGAGGGGCGGCCATTTACGTATTTGACAAATCTTCAGCAGCCATATCCAACAATCTTTTTGAAGATCACCAGGGTGGAGATGGCGTTATCCATATCGGCAGCACCTCTACCGATGAATCATCTGCAATAATTACGGGAAATACCATACGCAACAATGCCACAGATTTTGGAGTTGGCGGGATAAAAGTGACTGCCGTTTCATCGGCTCAAATAAAGAATAATACATTTTCGGACAACACCGGTGCCGGGGATAATAATGCGGGGGCCGTATTGATAAGCTTTTCTTCGTATGCTGAAATAATGAATAATACCTTCACAGGTAACAGGGGAAATCGGGCTGGCGCCATCGTCATATACAGAGAATCGACAGCCACCATTACTGAAAATACAATTACGAATAACGTCGCCGGAACAGAGGGAAGCAGTTTTGGGATTGGTGGCGGTATCATGCTGACGTATCATGGGGAGGCAATCATTCAGAACAATGTGATATCGGGTAATCAGGCATGGAGCCAGGCCCACGGGGGAGGAGGGATTGCCATTTACAGCTGGGGACAGGAGACTCACGCAGTGATCGGCAATAACGAAATAACCGGTAACCTTGCGAACAGAAGAGGCGGAGGGATTTATATAACAGGTTCCGGAACAACGGCGGATGTTAATAATAACAATATTGACGGAAACCAGGCGCAGGGAGATCACCAGGCGATGGGTGGCGGCATTTACCTGGGGCCATCTGAATCGAAGATTTTCAATAACGTTATCACCAATGGCTGGTCGGGCTGGCGTGGCGGTGGGCTTTATGCTCATCGTGACGCATTGGTCTTAACTCAATTGGGACTGGAATGGCCCAGAATGAATTGCCCACCTGGCGAGGAACCGAATAACAACTATGAGAACAACCAGCATTATGACGATGAATACGGAGGAGCAAACGTATTCTTTGATGAATAGATTTGATATGCTGACTTTTTTCAAGGCATTTTAACTTATTTCGTGTTTTAGCCGATTTACATACAATTAGATGACATATGAAAAGACTGACCTTTGTGATGATAATGATAATCTTCAGTAAGCTGTTTATGATGCAGGCCTTTGGTCAGAATGGCCATGTGATTGATGTTGACGGGAATGAATATCCCACTGTAAAGATCGGGAGCCAGTTATGGATGGCGGAAAACCTGCGGGTTACCCATTACCGTGTCGGTGACACCATTGCGCTTGTGGAGAATGCTGAGGAATGGGAGGTGCTGCGAACCGGCGCCTATTGCTGGTATAATAATGATGAACGGGGACATAAAATCCCTTACGGGGCGTTGTACAACTGGTATGCTGTTGATGATCCGCGCGGATTGTGCCCGGAGGGATGGCTTGTATCTATTTTGATTAAAAAATCACGGCAATCCATTAATTTTCATAACTTGCCCTGTTTTTTAAATAGGATGTATGAAAACACCTGATAAAATCAAAATCAAGGGATTAACATTGAAGGATATCATCGACGAGCATAAGATCTGGCTGGAATCTGATTTTATTGAAGGAAAACAGGCGAACCTTTTCGGCGCTAACATTATCAGGGCTGATTTGACCGGTGTTGATCTTTCCTGGGCTATCCTGACAAAAATCAACCTTTCAGGAGCAGTATTAACCGGTTCCATTCTATCCAAAACAGAACTGTCGGGAGCTAATCTGTTGCATGCAGATTTATCAAATTCGATCGCTCACCAAGCAAACCTGTCGCGGATCGTCCTTTCCGGGGCCAGGCTGATGGATGCTGACCTGACGGGGGCAAACCTATCGGATGCCAACCTGATCAAGGCTCATCTGAACAGGGCGATATTTACGGAGGCTAATCTTGAAAATGCTAATCTCTATAAGGCCGATCTGACCGCTGTCAACCTGACAGGGGCCGATCTGACCGGCGCCCACCTTGTCGATGCTGATCTCACCGATGCAGATCTGACAGACGCTAACCTGTCGGAAGCGAACCTGCCGGGAGCCAATCTCTTCGGCGTTCATCTTTGCAGGGCTAATCTGTCCGGCGCTAATCTTGATGGCGCCAGGGTAGAATTATACCGGATGAAAACCGCGGAGTTCTCTGAGCACACCATCATGATGGACGGTACAAAATACGATGCAGGATGGGCAAGGCAGATTGAAGAGGCAGAGGAGCCTCATGGCGCTCATCAAATTGAATGTTAGTCACAGGTATTGAAACCATTTATTATTATGTCTGCAAAGGAAAAAATTCCTGAACGTGTAAATATTATCGGCGCCGGTATCTCAGGGCTGGCTGCCGGATGTTACCTGCAAATGAATGGTTTCGAGACTGAAATCTTCGAGAAGAACAACAGGGCGGGAGGGCTATGCACCAGCTGGAACAACAAGGGTTATACCATTAACGGAAGCCTTCACTGGCTGCTGGGGTCCAATGCAAGCAATCCTTTTCACCGTCTATGGTCCGAACTTGTCGATATGGACGCTGTGGAATTTGTCAACCACGACATCAGGGTTGAACTCGATGTTAAGGAGACCCGTAACAAATATGGTGATAATGTTTTCCGGTTGTACACCAACCTGGACAGGCTTGAATCCTACCTGCTTGACCTGGCCCCGGAGGATGAGCGGATGATCCGGCGCCTGATCAGCTCCATGCGGAAATTCCAGCACTTCGAGATCCCGCCGGTGGTCGACAGCATACCGAAGTTTCTTCCATTGCGCCGAAAAATCGGCATGATCAAATATCTTCCCCTTTTATTTGAATTCCTGAAATGGCGGAATGTCACCAATTTCTCATTTGCCGGTAAATTGAAAAACCCGTTTCTGAAAGAGGCTTTCCAATTGCTTTATGACGGGGAAGAGGTGAAGATCCTGATCATGACAGTGCCGTTGGCATATTACGACAAGCATGGAGCCGGTTACCCCATCGGGGGTTCTTACCGTTTCATTCAACGCATTGAACAGCGGTACCTGTCATTGGGCGGTAAGATTCGGTACGAAGCCGAAGTGGAGAAGATCATTACGGAAGATAATGCGGCGACCGGGTTGCTCCTCAAAAAAGGGGAGACGGCTTATTCCGATATCACCCTATCGGCGGCTGATTGGAATTTTACCGTATTCAAGGCGCTGGAGGGGCGGTATGTTGATAAAGATATCATCTCGTTGAAAAATCTCGAAAAGCTCCAGGTATATCCTTCTATATTCATGGTTTCGCTTGGGGTGACGGGGTCGCTTGACGATTGGTCCCATTTTTTCAGGTTCCCTTTGCCTGAAACCCTTCATTCACCTGATGGGATGACCTACGAGCGTTTCGAGGTCCATATTTATAATTATGATCCGACCTTAGCCCCTGAAGGAAGGACGTTGCTTTCGGTCAGTTTTAATACCGATTATGGAGATTTCTGGATTGGGCTGTATCATTCCGACCGACAGGCATACGACCGCATGAAAGGGGAATTTGCGAATAAGATAATAGATATTCTTGATAAAAAGATTCCCGGGATCAGGGAGAGGATCGAGGTGGTGGACATTTCGACCCCTGCCACGATCAACCGTTATACAAATAGCTGGAAGGGGAGTGCGCAGGGATGGTTTCCGGGAAAGAACCTGGTGGCTGGTTTCCCGGTGAAAACGGAGTTGCCCGGCCTGAAGAACTTTTATTACAGCAGTCACTGGTCGGTTCCGGGTGGAGGACTACCCGTCTCCATCAAATCAGCCCGCGACCTGGCCCAGACCATTTGCCACAAATATGGAATCAAGTTCCACACCACCAAACCAACGGCAAACGGCTAACGGCAAACGGCAGATCCCTCGCTTCGCTCGGGACAGGCTAGAAACCAAGAACCCTGGCTGCCTCCGCTGCCACTTTCTCCGCAGTGAACCCAAACTCCTCGTCGAGCACCTTGTAAGGGGCGGAGTATCCGAAATGATCCAGCCCAAATACAACACCCTTGTGTCCCGCCAGGCATTGCAATGTGACCGGCAGGCCGGCGGTCAGGGCGAAAACCGGAACATCCGCCGGGATGATGCTTTGCTGATAGGCAACGTCCTGCAGCCTGAACAGCCCTTCGGAGGGGGCCGATATGACCTGCGCCCTGATATTGTGTTCTTTTTCCAGAATACCGGCGGCGGCGATGAGGGTGGATACTTCCGAGCCGTTGGCCAGCAAAACCAGGTTCGGTTTTCCCGGTGTTTCTTTCACAAGATAAGCTCCTTTGGCGGTCAGTTCGGCCTGGGTGAGACGGCTGGTCTCCTCCGGCGGGATCACATCGGTGATATTTTGCCGCGACAGGATGAGCGCGGTGGGGCTTTTCCCGTTTTCCACGGCGAGTTTCCACGAAACCAGCGTTTCGGCGCTATCGGCCGGCCGGAGCACCAGCAGGCTGTTGTCCCCTTTGTGATTTTTCAGCTGCTCGAGCAGGCGGAGCTGCATCTCGTGTTCCACCGGTTGGTGGGTGGGGCCGTCTTCCCCGACCCGGAAGGAGTCGTGCGTAAAGACATATTTGACCGGGAGGCGCATCAGGGCGGCCAGCCGGATGGCGGGCTTCATGAAATCGGAGAAAACGAAGAAGGTGCCGCAGGCTACGAACACGCCTTCATGCAGGGCAATCCCATTGGCGATGGCCGCCATCGTAAGCTCCGAAACGCCGATGTGGAGGAATCCTCCGGAAAAATCACCGGGTGCAAAAGGCTTTGAATGTTTCAGGAACCCTTCTGTCTTGTCGCTGTTCGAAAGGTCGGCCGACATGACGATCATATTTGTGTCCTGGCCTGACAGGTATCCGAGGAAATTGCCAGAAGTGCTGCGGGTGGCGGCGCTGGGTTTAAATGGGACTTCCTCCAGGTTCAGC
>JAHYJL010000177.1 GCA_019429045.1 Bacteroidales bacterium | reverse complement strand
GATCGCCAGGTCGATGAAATCATGCACCGGCGTATATTTATCATGAATATGATGCACCGCCCCATACGTTCCCGCTACCCTCCGCGACGAATCGTACCGGAATTCAAAAGAATCATAAAACGATCCGCTCTTCGCACTAACCTTCACCGAAGCATTTTCATAAACATTAGCTTTATCGAAACTGAATATTAAAGATTGACTATCGACTAACGACTGACGACTATCGACTAACGACTGACGACTATCGACTAACGACTTCACTTTAAAAACCAGCGCCCCCACATTCCCCGCCACGTCCCTGACTTCGTAGCGAATGTCATGCATCAGTGTATCGTTAAAGGAATAGACGCCCTTGTTTTTAACCCTGCCGTACAGGTCGCCCAGCTTGTTGCCGGGATCGATCTTTGTCCGCTGCATCCGGGCGTTGTTGCGAACATACTCCCCGTAGTCGATATAACTGTTCACATAGCGTGTCTGGTCGAAGGCAAAGGTTTCCTTTTCGATGCGGAAGACCTCTTCCCTATCGATAAACAGGGTGATGGAATAGGGGCCGTTTTTGTTACTGGCATCGTTTAGCAGGTCATAGGTCTGAATGGCGAAAGAGACATTTCCGCTCAGGACGATGTTTTGTCCCACAGGCAGGCGGTGTTCCTCGCCCCAGCCCTCCACCAGGACGCGGAGCGGCTTGTTTTTGCCGTTCACCGTGGCGTTTTCATCTTCCGGATAGATCTTGATGGATGTGATGCGCGGGCGGTAGAAATCTTTCACCGCGTAACCGAACAGCAGCGGGTTGATGGGCTTCTGCGTCGCGGTATTACGCAGCTCAAAGTGCAGGTGCGGCCCGCCGGAAGTGCCTGAATTACCTGAATAACCGACGATCTCGCCTTTTTTAACAGGATATTCCCCCGGTGCGGGAAACAGCTCGATCTCAAAGCGCTCCTGCCGGTAATGCTCGCGGAAAACATACACTCCGATCGCCTGGTTATAGCGGTTCAGGTGGGCGTATACGGAAGTGTAGCCGTTCGGATGGTCGATATATAGCGCTTTCCCGAACCCCGTAGCCGACACCTTGATACGGCTTACAAAGCCATCGGCCACCGCGTATATTGGTTTCCCCTCCACCCCTCCAGTTTTGATATCGATACCCGAATGAAAATGCCCGGCCCGTATCTCCCCGAAGGTGCCCGACAGCAGCATCCTGAAATCCACCGGCGCCCCGAAATAGTCAACGGGATACTTTTCCTGGGCTGCCAGCGGTTGCAGGAGATGGAAGAGCAGGGCGATGGCTGGCAGCATAGAGCGTAGGGCGTAGAGCATAGAAGTGTTTAGTGTTTGGTGTTTGGTGTTTGGTGTTTGGTGTTTGGTGTTTAATTCGGAATTCGAAATTCGGAATCCGGATCGATATAATTATCGTAACTACAACAAACCTCCGCGGCAAAGCGAATGCCATATTCCATGATCCCGCACCAGTCATTCAGATCAAGTTTTTCCAGTCCTTCTGGCGTCACCCCATTTTTCACCAGGCCGTAGATGATGCCCGCGTTGAAGCTGTCGCCCGCCCCGATAGTGCTCACCACATTTATTTTCGGCGCAGGGAGATGCAGCCGGGTATCGCCCGCGAAGAGTTCCGCCCCTCTACGGCCGCAGGTGCGGATCAGATGCCCGCATCCCAGCGATTTCACCCGGGCATGCACCGCTTTAACGTCGTCAAGACCGAACAGGTTGTCAAAGTCCTCATCCGATCCCCGGATGATATCCGCCAGGGCGATATTTTCCTGCACGAACGACATCAGCTTTTCAACCTCCTCCAGGTGATTTTTCCGGATGTTCGGATCATAGATGATAATGGCGCCATTGCGTTTCGCCTCCTTTACGAACGAAACAATTTCCTCCCGTATTGCGGCATCCAGCGAATAAAACGAACCGAACAACACAACATCCCCCTCAACGGCCAACGGCCAACGGCCAACGGCCAACGGCAACAGCGCTCTAATACTGGGATATTGCTTATAGAATGAGTACTGCGCGTTGCCTTTCTCATCGAGAAAAGCGATGGAAACGGGTGTTTTGAAACCTTCTGCCGGCTTAAGAAACAAAGTGCCGACCCCGTTATCATTTAGAAACCCCTTCACCATTTCCCCTATCGTATCATCCCCGAGTTCGGTGAGCATTTCCACTTGCAGTCCGCACCGGCCCAGCGAGACAGCGCTGTTCAGCATGGAACCTCCAGCTTTGGCGGCTACAGGCTGATTATTTTCAAAGATAATATCCAGGATCGTCTCGCCGATGGTGAAGATGGTGGGCATGGAGATGGGGTTTTTATGGCAAAGGTAGGAGAAAATGGGGGATAGGAGAAAATGTGTTAATCTGATGCTGTTAACAGTTATTTTGTTAAATTTATAGGCTGGGAAAGATCTTGGTGCTTTGGTTGAACCTTACGCATAATATCTCACTTATGAAAAAGTTACTTTTATTAGTGTTTTTCCTGCCGGCATTTTCCGCCATATCACAATGGGAAGACATCACTCCGATGCCAGCAGGTGAGTATAATAAAATCACAACCGATTCTGATGAAACCTTATGGATGACAGGCAAGAACCTGATCATGCATTCTCAAGATCTTGGTCAGAGCTGGACAACAATCCCTCTGGATAACATAAGAATAGTTGAATTGCAATTTATAAACGACTCCTTAACCCATTTTTATTCTTACAGTGCCATTTATAAGTCAGCAGACAGCGGTCAGAGTTTTATAGACACAATCACCTATCCCCCAGGATGTTCCGGAGTATATTTTCTGAATGAATCAACAGGTTTTGTGTTTGGATATAACATTATTTATAAAACTGACGATGGAGGAATGACTTTCGATACCGTTTGGTATTACACTCAATTTGAGTATCTATATAGCGCTGTTAAAAGTATGATGTTTATTAATGATTCGGTCGGATTCTGCTGCGGTTGGGCAAGAGATAATATTGGAGGAGCACATCTCAGGGGATTTATTATGAAAACTGTGAACCAGGGGGAAACCTGGGCATTAGCCTACTACCCACCCTATTGGAGCGGATGGTTCAATGACATCCAGCATTTGCCCGGTAATGTTGATTATATCTATTGTTTTGATGATGAAGGAAGAATTTATTACTCAACCAACCAGGGAGAAACATGGTCTGTAAACTCTTCATTATATCAGCAGCATTTTTTCACCATGAAGAACCTTTTCATGATCAATGAAGACAGTGCTTTTGCAGTACTTTGTACTTCACCGAATTACCTTGTGGACACAATGATGATATATGAAATCAGATTCTCTGACGATAATTTTGCATCCTGGTATATCCAATTGAGAGATACGATTACGTGGCAAGACCCGCAGTTTGTTTTGGAACCATTTCAATCCATGATTTTCCTGAACGATTCAACCGGTTTTATAGCGGGTGATTTTCTTTTGTTCAAAACCACCAATGGTGGCGGTTATAATCCATATGTAGTGATATCTGAACAGAACCAAAAAAACCATTCAGATATCCGGGTTTACCCAAATCCGACAACTGGTTTTACTTCAGCAGAAATTCGACCCCGGCCGGAGTCGCATGTCCCCATTATTTCTATATTTGCTTTAAACATTTGAACCCGATGGGTTCGGCTATAGTTTATCTTCATAAAAATGCAAACCCTCAGAGCCCTAAGGTATATACCGCAGTTGAACCGTAAAAAGAAAGACCCGCGGGAATTTGTATTCTCCGGTGATATCCCCGTTACGGAGACAGATATCCAAGTTTTCAAATACAACAGTACAGATTGCTACGAGCATAAGGATGTTAAACCTGCTGATATTGAATTATTTTCGGACAATGACTTCAATTACTGGTTGAATATCTATGGCCTCGAACCGGAAATCATAGCCGCCATTTGCCGGCAACAAAACATCCACGACCTTGCCATACAGGATATCCTGGATGTCCGACAGCGGCCGAAATTCCAGGAATTCGACGGGCATTCCTTTCTGGTCATTAAATCGATCGTCCCGGATAAAAATGAAATGATTTCGGAACAGATAAGCTTTGTATTCGGCAAAAACGTGCTGTTATCATTCCAGGAACGAAAAGCCGACTTCTTTGAGCACATCCGTTACCGGCTTCGGAAAAACAAGGGTATTGTCAGGGAAAGGGGAGCGGATTACCTGCTCTATACCTTGCTGGAATCGATCCTGGATAATTACTTTAAAACCCTCACCCAGCTCGACGCTGAAGTGGAAAAACTGAGCTTTACCGACCCTGACAGGCAGCCCAGGCCGGATACGCTGGCCCTGATCGAGAATCATAAAAAGTCTGTACACTTCATACGAAAGGTGATCCTTCCGATCAAAGAGTTTACAATGGCGGTTGAACGTGGGGAAACCCAGTTTATTCAAAAAAGGCACCTGAAGTATTTCATGGAGATCAAGGACCTTTGCCTGACCTTGCTGGACAGTTGCGACATGATCCAATCCTCGCTGGAAAGCAGCACCAATCTTTTCTTTTCCATCCAGGGGCACCGCATGAACCAGATCATGAAAACCCTGACGGTGGTAGCCTCCATTTTTATCCCACTCACCTTTATCGCTGGCATCTACGGGATGAATTTCACCAATATGCCGGAACTGGAATGGAAATACGGCTACGCCGCCGTTTGGGGGCTGATATTACTGATCATCGCCGGGATGATACTGTTTTTGAAACGCAGAAAGTGGTTCTGACTCTTTTGTGAAATTTAGTGCTTTCGTGTTTTTGTGCAAAAAAAAAAGCCGGCGAGGCCGGCTTTCGGAGCGGTAAATGGGGCTCGAACCCACGACCCTCAGCTTGGGAAGCTGATGCTCTACCAACTGAGCTACTACCGCTTATTTTGACCCTCAGCTTGGGATCCGCCGGCTGGCGGACTACCAACTGAGCTACTACCGCTTATTTTGACCCTCAGCTTGGGATCCGCCGGCTGGCGGACTACCAACTGAGCTACTACCGCTTATTTTGACCCTCAGCTTGGGATCCGCCGGCTGGCGGACTACC
>JAHYJL010000176.1 GCA_019429045.1 Bacteroidales bacterium | reverse complement strand
AGATGTTCCAATCAATGTATTCATTCAGTTTTTGTAACGGATCTCCCAGTTTTGAAAGTTTTTCCATCAAAAAATGGTCATCAAATAGGCCAAGCGGATTTATGTTCTTCATTTTTACCAATTTTGCATAAAGATAATAAAAATTGGCAAATATTCGCATATAAAATATTAACAATCAATTGTTTATATCAACAATAGTTATTAGAGGTGCCCTTATGAGTGATATTTTGCGCAAAATAATTTATGGCAAGAAGGTGTATCAAAAGCCTGTTCAATCGAGTTGCTGAATGGAATCAGTCTAACGACTAAAGAAAAGAGTCGTGCTCCAACGACTAAAGCCGTTGGTTCCGAGTATGTTGCAAATGTTGGAACCGACGGCTTCAGTCGTCGGACCACAAAAAACAGAGATTTATTTGACTTATGATATAGCCACTTCCAAGGTCGTTACAGATAATCTGTGAATCAGGGTTAAAAAAATCACTCCCTGACCCACCGCACCGAATTTGTATCGCTCACGAAATATTTGAAAAACTGCCGGCTTTTGGTTAGCTCAAACCGGTCATGTGTCTGAAAATGAATGATCCCCCCGCAGATATTCCCTTCGTTCATATAAAACCGCTTCTTCTGGTCCATGGCCAGCGTGATGTCGCCCACTTCCGGGTTATCATGTGAAGATGAAGGTACTAAAAAGATCCATTCCGTGTCGCTGATACGTATCATGCCCGGCCCGTCAACCCGGTAGGAGCAAGCGTAATATTCCTCACCAAGATCAGTGATTTCAACTTCGATAATGTTCTTGCAGGTGTCAGGCCGAAACCCTGCCATCCCCTTGCGCGCCTGCTCCAGCCATTGTCCCAAGGATTCCACAACCACCGACGACGGATTGCCATGCTGGCCATTCGCCATCACCACCGGCAACCAAACGAATATCATAATTAACCTCATCATCTACAATAGCTTATCCCCTACGGGGATAAATAATTCAAAATTCAAAATTCAAAATTCAAAATTCAAAATTTTTCTTCACCTCAGCTTCTCCAAAAACGATATAACATCCTCCTCCTTCGCCAGCCCCAGTTTCTTCCGCAGCCTCGACCGCGCCACCTTGATGCTGTCGGGCGACTGGTAAGTGATGGCGGAGATTTCTTTTGAGGATAGGTTCAACCGGAGCAAGGATGCCAGTTTCTTTTCACCGCGGGTAAGATGGGGGAACTTCTCATTCAGTGTCTGATAAAAATCCTTGTGCACTTCCTGGAAACGCACCTCGAACTCCTTCCAGATACCGCTGCCGGAATCGCGGCGTAAAAGTATCTCCAGGTTATCCAGGTGGGCCCCGCATAGCTCCGGTATTTTCCTTCGGATCTGCACTAGCTGGTCAGCGATGCTGGCAATGAATTCATTCTTCTGGACCTCACTCAGCGCTTTCTCCGCCAGCTGGCGGTCCCTGATATCTATCTCCCTTTGCAAGGCATCTTGTTCCTGCCTGATCTTTTGGTTTTCCAGATCATGGAACCCTTTCTGCAACATGGCTAGCCTGGCCCTGTTGCGGTAAGATCGAACCATTATCGTAGCCAGCAGGATTAAAACTGACAGTATGGTTGAAATAAAGATAAAAACGACTTTCTGGTTACGCTCTCTTTTTATGGCCATGCTTTGCTCCATCAACCCTATCCTTATGTTCTTTTCAAAATCATACTGCATGGCCAGCCTTGCGTATCTATCCGGATCCTCTGATCTGATGAACTCCTCATCAATCTGTTTAGCCTTATTGCTCAAATTATAAGCCTCTTTGTATCGGCCTTCTTCTGCATAAAGCCCACTCAGGCTTTCATTGGCTATTTTTTACCGATTTCCAGGCGCTGGCACGCTGACCGGCTTCAATGGCTGTGCTAAAGTGCCTGATGGCTAGCTCCTTGTTTCCGTTTATCTTATAAAATTCACCGAGATTATTATGGACCCGGGCGATCCCGGGCAGGTCATTGTTGTGCTGGCTGATATCCAGCGCCCGCTGATAACTCTCCAGGGCCAGGTCCATCATCCCTTTTTCTTTGTAATATATCCCGTAATTATTGTAATATTCTCTAAGAAATGTGCTGTCGTTCAGCTCTGCATTCATCATAGCTACCTCATCAAAGTAATCTCTGGCCAGATCCCAGTTTCCGGCGCCGATGTGCAACGATCCGATGTTGAATGTAAGAAACATAATAGACTGTAAAGAGAATGTGCCAGGCGCCAGCTCGTTCACTTCCCTGAGCTTCTGAATCGCGCGCTGAGAGTATTCCATGCCCTGCTCGGGCATTTCCATCATAAAATAGCATATCCCGATTCTGTTGTCCAGGTTGACCATCAGTTTAAGCTGACTGGAAGCCATTCTCTCAGGCGGTGTTTTTTCCAGCCATTCCAGCGCCTTGAAATTATAATCCAGAGCCAGGTGATAATTCCTCGATTGAAGGTAGATCTCTCCGAAAGTATAATTGGACAGGACGATCAGTGAATCTATGCCTGATGCAAGGCTGATCCCAAGCGCCTTGTGGGCATAATGCAGGGCAGAATCAGTAGCAGTACTAGAAAATGCAATGGATTTACGGATTAAGGATTTGAACCCTGCGGTATCTGCGGATTTTGCTCTGACAGAAAATATCAGTGAAAGATAGATGAAAAGTGCAAGAAATGGACAATATCTTGTCATGCCATGTATTATTTCAGCGAATAGGCGCTATAAAAATAAGAAATTTTATGAAAGAAGAAAACATACAGCAAAAAGAATCCCACTTCCGGAGGAATGATAAAATTCCAGTGGAAGCGGGATCCGAATTATTTCCCCTCGCTTTCGCGAAGCTTCAGCGGAGCAAAGGCGCGCAAGCGGGAATCTATACCCTTCTTCTGTAAATAAACACAGAAGCCATGATCATCAGTCCGATTGCCAGGAAGATGGCCCAGTTGGCTACGGGAATAACGTATCCGCAGGTGGTATCTACGCAGATGACCGGAATGGGCGCCCCGGCCGGGAATGCCAGGTATTCGCCATATTCCCAGTTGAACTGTACAACATCTTCTGTTGTCGGTTCAGAAATATCAGGAAATACGACCACTATTGAAATGGATACGCCATCATCTCCCGGAAGGAAGCCGATTTTCTCTCCATATTCAGCATCGATTTCTTTCTGCAAGTCCCAGATAAGAGGCGGGCAGAATTCTGTCACACCCAGGTAAATCGGGTTAATGACTTTAAAACAGACGCTGAACAGCAAGGTCCATTCGGTTGTTGAAACAACCACCGGTGGGGCACCTGGGTCGGTCAGCTCCACGTATCCATTGTACCATTTCAGAGGATCATTTACCGCAAAATAATAGGGGCCGCTGCCGGCGAATCCTTCAAAAATCAGCGGATCGTCGGGGCTGGTGTATCCTCCCTGGTAGTTACCCGTATTAAGGTACTGCAGGATAGATCCATCGTAAAAGAATCGCACGTTAAATCCGAAGACCTCCAGTCCTTGTGTATCGGACTGCAGTTCCACGTCGACGCAATAAGACTCCGTTTCACAATCGAAGCGCGGATTGGCAAACCTGACAGTCATTTCCGGGAGCTGCTGCGCGATAGCATCAAATCCGGCCATCACAAGGATGAGTAACAGGGAATAAATGGTCCTTTTTATAATTATCGGTCTTTTCATGACGTAAAGATATTAAATTTATTATCAATATTAATTTTCATTTTCATGAACAGCATTATGGTACAATGGTGAATTTACCATTGTTTACCTCCCATGTATTCCTGTCGGTAGTGGTACAGTCCGCATTCATATTGAAGTCACCTGCCCTGTATCGGCCAATGGTTCCGGTGGTGATTTCCCAGATGATCCTGTCGACGAAGTCGATACCGGTCAATGACCCGGGGCTGGCCTGCTGGCCGTTACCGGCGTACATGGCATAAGTATCCGGTGTCAGTCCGGGCAGCAGTTTCTGACCATCTCCAAAGAATAAGGGCAAGGGATCTTGGGTATAACTCTGGTTATAGCGGAAGTCAAAGTTGAGTGTACCGTTCACGATGGGTACGGCCTGTGGGGTCATAATTTTCAGATGATTTCGGTGTTCGATCACGACGTAATAGGATTCCGAGAAATCGATATTACAGCACTCAAACCCATCGCCGGTGAATATGATTTTGCCGTCGTTCCGCAGGAGTGCAGCCGCGCGGCATAGCGTATTCTGTTCGTATTTGAATGTTACAAAGTTGAGGACAGGCTCATCGCGCAGCGATACCAGGACCCAGTCGACAATATTGGTGGGGTAACCGGCATCGCCAGGTGAAGGATTCCCGAATGAATTATACCCATCGCCTTCCGTACCGGGATAATTCCATGGCGCCACATTATAAGGTTGGCCGGCTGGTGAATAAACCGTGCCTGTAAATCCACTGGTATAGGTCTGTCCCGGAAGCACGTATTTGCTGTTCAGGCTGGTCCGCATCGGTACCGAGAAGTTCTGCGTCCCGTTGGTAGCGATCACAGAACCCTCCAGGTAGACGTAGACGTCGAGGGTGAGCGGAGTTATGGTGATGGTGAATTCATTTTCCGCCCAGCAATTGGGTGTTGTACCCGATTCGGCATAGACATACACGGTTGTGGTGCTTGTGATCTTGTCGCCGGCAAACATCTGCGTGCCTGTTTTACCGGAACCAGTCCAGTACTCACCAACCGTCAGCGGAGGCAGTGTGTACTCACAGGCCACGGTCACATCGGCCGGATCGTCGGGGATGGGCAGCGGGTGAACGACGATGTCAAAGGTGCAGTCGTCCGAGCAGCCGTTGGCGTCGGTCACCGTGTAGGTGATGGTGAACGTTCCGGCGGTTGTCGGATCCCATCCGGTGATGGGGCTTCCGCCATAGGTGAACACACCTGCTGTTTCGGTGAATGTGACGGCCTGGTCACCTGCGCAATACGGTCCGTATGCCGGGCAGGTGAATATTGGCAGCGGGTTTACCACGATGTCAAAGGTGCAGTCGTCCGAGCAGCCGTTGGCGTCGGTCACCGTGTAGGTGATGGTGAACGTTCCGGCGGTTGTCGGATCCCATCCGGTGATGGGGCTTCCGCCATAGGTGAACACACCTG
>JAHYJL010000175.1 GCA_019429045.1 Bacteroidales bacterium | reverse complement strand
GATCAAGGATCCGGCAATTAAAAAGCGCCTTAAGAAAGAGATCGATCATTTCAACAAATTCTTCGGAAGCACAGAACAACTCCAGAGCTTTGAGCTGATCGACCATGAATGGAGCATTGAAACGGGTGAGTTCACCGCCAACCTGAAATTGAAACGCTCTTATATACTGGATAAATACAAGGATGAAGTGGAGAAGCTTTTCCGGTAAAAATTCAGTGAAGGATTATAAAGACCATTTCGCGCAGCAGCTCACCCTCTTCGGTCGAACCGTTATTCACTCCCTTTGCACGAAGGTCATAATCCCTTAGAAGGCTGATAATGGCACGCAAGCGCCGGAACGGATAGTTATGTGACGCCTGTACATAATCCTTTACAAAAAAAGGATTTACCGACAAGACGGATGCGACGTTTCCCCTCGACTTATCCTTCAACTGATGGTAAATCATCACTTTCATGAAGAAGTTGTATAAGATGGTCAGCACCACGACCAGCGGCCCCTGTTTCGGATTGGCAGCGAAATAAGCGATGATGCGGTTGGCTTTCATCACATCTCTGGCGCCAAGGGCGTTTTGAAGCTCGAAAATGTTGTAATCTTTGCTAAGGCCGATATTCCGTTCAATGATGCCTGCATCGATGGTGCTGCCCGCCGGAAGGTTGATCATCAGTTTTTCCAGCTCGTTGCTGATCCGGCTGAGGTCATTGCCCAGGAAATCGGCCAGCATCTGGCAGGCTTCAGGCCTGATGGAAAAGCCTTTGGTTACGATCACCTTTGCAATCCACCCGGGGATTTTATCATCATAAAGTTTGGCTGAATGAAATACGACCCCTGACTTTTCAATGGCCTTCACAATGCCCTTGCGCTGATCTATCTTTTTGTATTTGTGCGCCAGTACGAGGATGGTGGAAGGCTGCAGGTTCTTAACATAGGGCTCGAGTTTCTCGATATCGTCAAGATCCTGCGCTTCCCTGACGATGACCACCTGGTAGTTGGCCATCATCGGGTATCGGCGCGCCATGTCGATGAGGTTTCCAACAGAAATATCACGGCCATAGACCACTGTCTGATTAAACTCCTTTTCGGTATCGGTGAGTACCGTTTCTTCGATCAGGTCAGTGATAACATCGATAAAATAAGGCTCCTCGCCGTGCAGCAGATAGACCGGACGATAAATCTTCTTACGGATGTCTTCAACAATATTTTCGAAGGTGAGGGTTGCCATTAAAACCGCAGGTGTTTGACAGTCAGGCCTTCATGGATAAGCTGGTTGAGGGAGTCGATCCCGATGCGGAGATGGGTCTCCACAAATTGCCGGGTTACTTCTTTATCCTTCTCCTCCGTTTTGATGCCATCGGGGATCATCGGCTGGTCGCTGACCAGAAGCAAAGCACCGGAAGGGATCCCGTTCGCAAAACCGACGGTAAAGAGAGTGGCGGTTTCCATATCAATGGCTATGCAACGTATTTTTCTCAGATAATCCTTGAATTGCTCATCGTATTCCCAAACACGGCGATTGGTCGTAAAAACCGTCCCGGTCCAGTAATCGCGGTCATGATCGCGGATGGTGGTGGAAACAGCTTTTTGCAGGTTAAAAGCAGGCAAAGCCGGCACCTCAGGCGGATAGTAATCGTTGGAGGTGCCATCGCCACGGATCGCAGCAATGGGCAGGATGAGGTCTCCGATATGGCTCTTTTTCTTCAACCCGCCGCATTTTCCAAGAAATAGCATCGCCCTGGGCTCTATGGCAGCGAGCAGGTCCGTGATGGTAGCCGCATTGGAACTGCCCATACCGAAATTGATGATGGTTATGTTATTGGCCGTCGCGTTCGGCATGGGCCTTTCTTTTCCGATCACCGGTACGTTGTGCCAGGCTGCAAACAGTTCGACATAATGGTCGAAATTAGTGAGAAGGATATATTTGCCGAAGGCATCCAGCGATAATCCCGTATATCTCGGCAGCCAGTTACTGACAATCTCCTCTTTGGTTTTCATGCGGGAAAATTTCATGCAAATGTAGTGATTTCCGGGGATTATTTAACTTTACACGGGATTGGCTAAAGATTATCCTTTTCAACTGTGAGCCTGGCAAAACTCAATTTTCCACATTATGAATTCCGGGTGAATAAACATCACGGAAAACCGGTCATTTTTGATCCGGCCCGGAGAAAACATGTTGCGCTGACCCCGGAGGAATGGGTACGGCAACATGTGATAAAATACCTGATAAAAGATAAAAATGTTCCGGCATCCCTTATTAAAGTCGAATCTGAATTTCAGTTATTAAAGACAAAGAAAAGATTTGATGTGGCAGTTTTCAACCGCAACGGGATGCCACTGCTGATAGTCGAATGTAAATCTGCCTCCGTTGAACTAACGCAGAATGAGATGGACCAGGCCATCCGGTATAATATGTCATTAAAAGTAAAATACTTATGGCTGACCAATGGGATTCAGCATTTCATATGCAAAGCAAGCCCTGATCAGCGGCTCATGAAGCTTATTGATGCACTGCCGGATTTTATCTCCTTGACTGAGGAGGCGTAATATCAGATTTCCTGCGTCAGCTCAACAAAACGCTTATAAGGAATGGCAATAAGGCTTTGGGCCTGCATGGCACCGTTTAGCTGGCTGATCATGGACACCTTGGCAGCGGTTTCTTCATCAGGGGCTTCATAAATATCGAGAAAATCGTATTGTCCTAACAGTGCATAATGGGCGGTAAATTTTACCTGTGGACATTTTTCCCTGACCTGATCGATCCAGGTCTTGCCGATCTTTTCCCGGTCCTTCATATTCCGGGTAACGTCCGGGGATAATTTTGTCAACAAAATGTAAGTTTGCATGGAATTTGAATTTAAAATGATTTAATCAGAACGTTTAGGCTTTAAATATACAAAAATCCCGGCTACAAATAAAAAAAACTTTTACATTTGCGAGGCACTAAATCCAAACCCTATGAACTGGAAATTTAATGTAGTTAAGATTGTTCTCACTATTATCATCATCGTTCTGGTATACCTGATCTACGACAGCATCATGCGTCCCGTCAGGTTTAACCAGGCGACCCATGAAAGAGAAAGAGTTGTCATTTCAAGGCTGATTGACCTGAGGTTAAGCCAGCAATTCTACAAACGGCAATACAACAAGTTCACTGACAATTTAGACACCCTGATCACATTCCTGAAAGTTGGAGAAATCCCGGTTGTCAGCCTGATCCCTGATCCGACCGACACTACTTTTACCAGGTCGATCAGTGACACCCTTGAGTTTGTAAAGGTGGCCGACTCACTTTTCAGCAGAAAGATAAATTTCAGTGTTGACAGCTTGCGTTTTATACCATTTTCCGGTAACAAATTGTTTGAAATTGAGGCCGGAAATATCGAACGGGGAGGGATCAATGTTCCCGTATTTGAAATCAGGGCCCATTACCACACTTTCCTGGCAGGCCTTGATCGGCAGTTGATCGTGAACCTGGTGAAATCCAAAGAGGATATTGAACGCTATCCCGGATTGAAGGTTGGATCGATGCAAGAGCCGTCAACTGACGGAAATTGGGAATAATCATTACCTTTGGGGATGACCCGGAGTAAAAATCCAGCCGGAGAAGAGCACTCCCGATGAATAATTTTGAATGGTATCACCACTTTGCCGATCCGGTTGCGGAACGGTTGTCACCCGATTTCTCACATTTATTAATTCTTATCGGGCAGCATTCGCTGCAATACAGCATCCTCAATCCGGAAACCAGCATGTTTATAAGCCTTGCATCGTTCAGGGTGAAAATAGCGCCAAAAAGCCCTGCATTATATGCAGCCCAGCTCAGGCAACTTTTTAACGATGATGAGCTGTTTCGAAGGAAATACCAGGCTGTGACCATCGGGATGGAGTCCCCTGTTCACACCCTTGTGCCTTCGGCGATGTTCGACCGGGAGCATTTATCCGGTTATCTCAGGTTTAATTTCCGGCTTCCTGAAAATCACCCCCTTTTCAGTGATCATTTGCCCGAAATTGATGCGTATAACATTTATAGCCCTGCTGTATCCACCCTCGAAGCCGTCAGGGAGTTTTTTCCCGGGGCTGCGATCGTGCATGCCGGCACATCCCTTGTCAGAGCCTGCTACCAGTATTACCGTCTGAATCAATCACCCCTTGTTCTTTTTCTGCATGTCCGTGAAAAAGACATAGATCTTTGCTGCATAGGCGAAAACGGGCTGATGTTCTTCAACACATTTGCTTCCCATTGTAAAGAGGATATTCTTTACTTCACCCTGTATGCCATGGATCAGCTGAGATTGCGCGTAGAAGATACAACGGTCAGTGTTTCAGGTTTCCTGGAAAAGGATACCGAAACTTATGTACTGCTCAGCCAGTATATATTGGAGCTTTCTTTCACTTCCCGTCCCGGACCGGCTGTTTACAGTCCGGTCTTTCATTCCCTGCCCGGGCATTTTTATCAGCAATTATTCGGACTGGCGCTATGCGGATCATAAGGGGCAGCCACCGGGGCAGGAGGATCACGGCGCCGGCCAGTCTTCCGGTGCGGCCAACAACCGACCTGGCCAAAGAAAGCCTTTTCAACATACTGGAGAATTACATTTATTTTGAAGATACCAGGGTGCTCGATCTGTATGCCGGAACGGGTAATATCTCCTATGAGTTTGCATCCAGGGGAGCCCCGCTCGTGGTAGCCGTTGATATTAACCCGCGCTGCGTGAGGTTCATCGGCGAAACAGCGGGGAAACTGGGATTCGGCCAGCTGAAAGCCGTCAGGTCATCATCCTTAGGGTATCTCAGGCAAAGCTCCGGTAAATTTGACCTGATCTTCGCCGATCCGCCCTACGACCTGGATGGGATAACCGAAATCCCGGTGACGGTATTCGATCGCCAGGTGCTGACCCCTGACGGTTGGCTTATCATTGAGCATGCGCAACAACTTGATTTTTCGGAATTTCAATATTTTCATGAGAAGCGAAGATACGGCAAAGTAAATTTTTCCTTTTTCCGGTTTGTATCCGAATAAAAAAGGCCGCCCGTTTTGGGCAGCCTGCTATGTTTTCCTGAAAGAAATCCTGTAATCAATACTCATCTTCATGGAAGAA
>JAHYJL010000174.1 GCA_019429045.1 Bacteroidales bacterium | reverse complement strand
TGATGGCGGCGTACTCGTGTGTGAGGAGATCTCCCGACAGACCGGTGCTGTAATCCCACCAGCATCGCCAGCGGAAAAAGCGCTCCAGGCTGAAATCGTGCCAGGGCGCCGGACCGATGAACTGCTGCCAGTCGATGTTGTGCGGGCCCGCCTCAGGATGTATGGGATATACCCAGGCTCCGTTGGGATCGTTGCGGTTGGTCGTCACCTCCACCAGGCTGATCTTGCCCAAGACCCCCTGCCGGATCACCTCCTTCGCCTTCATGTAGCTCTCATTCTGCCTTCCCTGGTGGCCGAGCTGGAAGACGACATTATTTTCCTTCACTGCCTGGCGCACCTCATAGGTCTCTTCCACCGTCCAGGTCATCGGTTTCTCGCAATAAATGTGCTTCCCTGCACGTGCGGCGGCTATCGACATCGGGCCGTGCCAGTGGTCGGGCGTGGCGATAATGACAGCATCCACATCCTCCGCTTCGATCAGTTCCCGGTAGTTCCGGTACCTCCGGGGCATTTCCTCCACCTTGCCGTTCGTCCCTTCCCTGTGAATATTGGCTCCCGCCTCCCGGGCCATTTTACCATATATGTCAAAAATATCGCAAACCCCCGTAACCCGCACATTCAGGCTCTCCTGGGCCAGGTAATCTTCATACCTTTTATCCAGTTTGTTTGTAAACGCCCCTTCATTCATCTCGTCGACCATTTTCGGATGGGCAAGGCCCGCCGCCAGGAGGATGTCCCTGCCACGAAGCCCGTAACCGATAATCCCCAGCCGGATCTCCTTCTCCTGCCCGCCGGCCGGACGCAGTTCAGGAGCCGTAAACTGAATATTCAACTCCTCCTGGATGCTGGTTTTTAGCAACTTCTCAAATTTCCTTTTGCGGTAAAATGCATATGCCAGCCCACCCACGACCGGAAGGCTGATCAGCGATTTGATGAGGTCTCTGCGGTTCATATGTAATTTGTTCCTGGTTCCTGGTTCCTGGTTTTTGGTTACTTGATTATTTATCAACTAAATATCTTTTCACTCCATCTTTGCACTTTGCCCCTTGAACTTTGAACTGAAAATCAGCCTGTCCAGCCCAAATTCTTTCCAAGTCGGAAACACAAACACCACTGCCAGGGCCACAAATTCTATAAATATCTTGTTGATGATCAGGTAACTACCGTCGCTGGGCAGGGAATACCGGATACCGACAAATGGCGGATGGGAGAAATAATAAAACGCAAGCAGCACCATCCCTGAAAGGATCGCCACGCGCGTGAATGCTCCGAGCATCAGACCCAGCCCGATCAGGATCAGTCCCCAGATGTTCAATAAATCGAGAATCTTCAACACATCGGGATTAGCCGCCAGGTTAAAGTAAAACTGTTGCATAAACCCGCCCGAATCCATCAAATAGCTTACGCTCGACCAGTTCGGGTTTACGAGCTTCGCCAGGCCTTCATACAAAAAGTGCCATCCGATGGCCATGCGGAGGAAAGTCAGCCAGAGTTTTTGGAGTATGGTCATTGTTTCGTGTTTCGTGTTTCGTGTTTCGTGTTTCGTGTTTCGTGTTTCGTGTTTACTGGTTCCATGCCTCCATGCTTCCATGCCTCCATGCTTCCATGCCTCCATGCTTCCATGCCTCCATGCCTCCATGCTTCCATGCTTCCATGCCTCCATGCCTCCATGCTTCGAAGCCTCAAAAATAACAATTTTCTATCTTTGCAGGGATGGAGTCCCGGAATGGTAATATCCTTGCCCTGGCTTTGCTGGTATTGGGTCTGGTGGCGATGGCGGCACAGGTTATCGTGATCCGTGAGTTCCTGGCGGCATTCCAGGGAAATGAGATGATCATCGGCCTGATCATGGGCACCTGGATGCTGCTCACCGGTGCCGGGGCATATTTAATTTCCAAAACAGGGATAAAATCGCCGGTAACCCTGCTCATGATTCTCCAGACAGTCCTCGGCACGCTGCCTGGTATCATGCTGGTGCTGCTGGCCATGGCCAAATCGCACTTTATCCCGGCCGGGGCCATGGGTGGCATGCGGGAGATCATCATTATCCTGTTTATCGTCCTCGCCCCCTTCTGCCTTGTATCAGGCATGCTGTTCCCGCTGCTGGCAGGGGAATACTCCAGAGCCAGGAACAAGAATTTGGTTGCAAAGGCCTATGCGCTCGATTCGGCAGGGAGTATCGCCGGCGGACTCATCTTCAGCCTTTTCTTCATCTTTATCCTGACCAACATCCAGGGCATGCTGGTCCTTGCCGTGCTGAGCTTCGCCTCCGCCCTTCTTCTGGCATGGACTTACCGGAAATGGTACCTCGGAGGGGGAATCATACTCATTGCCGCAGCTTACATAGTATTTCTGCACCATGGCAAGCCCGATGAAATGATGGCCCGGATGCTGTTCCCTCACCAGGAGGTCCTGGAAACCCGTATAACCCCGTTCGGGAAGCTGGTTGTCACCCGCACCGGCGACCAGCTCAACCTGTTTGAAAACAGCGTGCCGGTGGTCACCGGTGAAGATATTGTTGCCAGGGAAGAGTCGGTGCACTATGGTATGGCGCTGCATCCCAGTCCGGAAAAAGTGCTGATGATATCTGGCGGGGTGGGCGGCACCCTGGAAGAAGTGCTGAAATACCCGGTTGAAAAACTCGATTACCTGGAGATCAACCCCTGGCTGATAAGGCTGGCCGGCGATTACGAGCTTTTAACTGTCGACAGGCGGGTTAGCATCATACACCAGGACCCCAGGATCTTCCTGAACCGGAATGAGAAACAATACGACTTGATCCTGCTGAACGCGCCCGAGCCCATTTCAGCCGAACTGAACCGCTATTTTACAGTCGAGTTTTACCGGCTGCTCAAATCCTGCATGCCCCTAAGCGGTATTGTCTCCCTCTCCATCCCCGCCGCGGGCAACTATATGAGCGAAGCCAGCAGGGCGCTGCATTCGGTCACTTTTCATACGCTAAAGGAGGTGTTCGGAAATGTCCGCATCATCCCCGGTGAAAAAGACTATTATCTGGCTTCGGACGGAGACATCTCAGGATCCATACTGGAAGCGCTTGCTGAAAAGGAGATCGACAATCTCTATGTAAACCCCTTCTACCTTCAGGAAAACCTTATCAAAGCCCGCAGTGAGCTGATCATGCAAAACCTGCATGAACGGAAAGTGATCAACCGGGATCTCAGGCCTTACAGTTATTTGCAGTCGCTCCGCCACTGGATGAGCCGCTTTCAGTTCGACGGCCGCATCATCCTCTTTTCGCTGGCCGGGCTGGTCATCCTGGCGTTTGTATTTTTCGGGCCGCTGAACCTGGGGTTGTTCGCCAGCGGTTTTACCTCGTCGTCGGTGGTTTTCCTGATGATGATATGGATGCAGGTGGTATACGGTTTTATCTACCAGATGACCGGTGTGATCTTTGCCGTTTTCATGGCCAGTCTGGCCATCGGCGCTCATAACCGGAGGCTTTTTTATAAAAACAGCACTTTCAGGGGCTTTCTTACAATCCAGGCGGTTATCGGCGCTTTTTGCATTCTCCTGGCTGCGCTGATGCACTTCATCCCCTCCTCCACCAGCTGGCTGGTGATCCTGCTGATCCTTTTGCTGGTGGCAGCCAGCGGGCTGCTGACCGGCATCCATTTTTCCCTGAGCGCCCACCTGCGAAAATCAGGGTTCCTGCAAAGTTCCGGCGAGGCCTTCAGCGCCGACCTGATCGGCTCAGCCATCGGCATCGGGCTGGTAGCGGTGTATGTGGTGCCTTATTTTGGTCTGGTTTATACGGCGCTCATGCTGGTTTTGCTGAATGTGATAGCTTTGGGAATTGTTTCCCTGAAAAAAACCAAATGAAACATCGCCCATGTGCCCCCAGGCTAACGAAATATCGCTACTTCGTTACATCGTTACATCGTTACTTCGTTACTTCGCTACTTGAAATTCCTTAATTTTGTATTTTCGAAGTTCCTTATGAACAAAAACAAGCCAAACGAATTGCATTTATATCGTCAATTAAGCTGGGATTACATGATTCCGGCTGAAGATATTGCGCTGCTTGTCAGTGGGCAAATAGATCACGTGGGTCATTATACTATAAAAGATATCTTCAAAAAAGCCTTGGAATCTTACTCCTGGTTTACCGTGCTGCGTTTATTTTCTCCCGAGCAGGTAATGGAACTTTTAACCGATGATCTTATCCAAAGCCTGAGAATGCCATCAATGAGAAAACACTATGCTTTCATCAAAAAAAGATTACAGGAAAATTTATCATCTGCAGGATAAATTCCTGAAATGGTGGTCATCATTGCAGCTCCCGTTCTACCTGACCGGAGGGACGGCACTGGGCAGATTTTATCTCAGGCACAGATACAGTGAAGACCTGGATTTCTTTTTGAATGCTGATGATCATTTTATGAACCACTTATCATTCATCCGGAAAGAAATCAGCAAATCATTTCATATAAATCTAGATGAATCATTGTTCACCAATGATTTTGCCAGGTTTTACCTGCAAGAAGGATCAGTTCCGCTAAAAATAGAATTTGTCAATGAAGTCGAATTCAGAGCAGGGCAACCTGCAGTGATGCCTTTCGGGTTGATAGATACCCCACTGAATATTTTATCCAACAAGCTTACGGCCCTGATCAGCCGCGATGAACCTAAGGATGTTTATGATCTCATCCATATCGCGGCCACTTATTCGTTTCATTGGGTGGATATTTTTAATGATGCAAAGAGAAAAGCGATCATCAACGAAATAGACATTGAAAGACGATTGGTTGAATTTCCCGTAATTACCCTTCAAACCATTACCCCACTGGAAAATGCACCTGATATTAAACAATATACCACACTGATTCAACGAATAGCCGACGATTTCCTGTTAGGATCATCAAATTCTTTGGGCACCGACAAACCTTCAATTGAGGATGCAAAACCTTTCACATTATTGTGAAATGTGCCTTGCCATTGCGAAATGAGAAATGACCGGCGGTTTTTTCTTGCTTTCGGCATTTTTTTGTTGTATATTTACCCCGCCCAAACCATGAAAATCTAACCATTTAATCCGTTCCTGAAATGTTACAGATTGTTCAATCTGTTGATTACGTAGGGGGGGGGGGGGGTCAAAATAAAGGTCCTCCCGTTGTCTTTTTTT